>CAXUGH010000070.1:13176-19182 GCA_964250365.1 uncultured Ktedonobacteraceae bacterium | reverse complement strand
GGCTGAAGGCCACTACCCAAGCACCCAAAAGCGTGATATAGTAGACCGTGTTGATCGCCCTTCTATAGAAAGACCTTGTTGTAGAGTAGCTACAAAGCAGTATTCCCTGCTCTATAACACGAGGAGGAATTATCTTGCATTGTACAAACTGTGGTACTCTTCTTCCGCAAGGAGCAACGAATTGCCCCGTGTGCGGTACGCCAACGAGTATCGCCTCTTCACCCCAAAACCCGCCAGCGTATGACCCAACCGTCGTCGCGCAGCAACCGTATGGAACACCGCAACCGACGGACTACGGTACACCTTCCTATGGTACACCACCGCAAGGCGCAGCACCATCGAATCCATATCAACAGCCAGTACAAGATGCATACGGAAATTATGGTGTACCGGCTCAGCCAAACGCCTACGGGCAACCTTCACAGCCTAACTACGGTTATCCACCACCACAGGCTCAGCCTTCGCAGCCTAACTACGGTTATCCACCGCCACAGGCTCAGCCAGCACAGCCCAATTATGGCTACCCACCAGCGCAAGGGCAACCTGTACAGCCCAACTATGGCTATCCTCAGGGGCAGCCACAGGCGGGTTATGTACCGCCCGTTCCAGGTGCATACGGAGCCGTGCCAGCGGTGCCTAAGAAGCGTAGCAACGTCGGATTGATTATTGGTATCGTGCTTGGAGTGGTATTGCTTATCTGTGTTGGCGCAGGCGTCTTGGTAGGAGTTCTTGCTAATCAAGCGGGTAAAACACTTACCGCAACCGCAACAAAAGCGGCTAGCTCGACAGGTGCGCCTTCAGGCAAGGCTATCGTGCCCTCGGCTGCGGCAATTCTGAGCAATCCACAAACTAGTAGCGATGTTGACAGCAATTACAACCCAACACATGTGACCAGCACATTCACAACCAACCAGAGTGTCTATCTTACCTTCAACATCGACTCTGGGAGTCAAGATGGCTATATCGAGGCAAAATGGTATGCTGATGGACAACTTGTGAACGATAGATCGTTCACGCACACACATACGCACGACCTGGGCATCTTCTCGCACAACTATACGACGGCTACCAATAATGGAGCAGCGGAACTCTATTGGTGTACGCAATCGAATTGTAGTGATGCTCAGCTTGCTCAGGTGGTGCATTTCACCGTCACCTCGTCTAGCCTCGTCCCATCGGGACCAACTGTTGCATTGATACAAGATGCGGATCGCCGTTTGTCCTAAAGAAAAAGTGTAAAAATGCAATACATACTGTCCCATTCCTGTCGATACAGGAATGGGACAGTATGTATTGCGTTTTTATGTTCGACCATTACGCGATTGATAGCGTAGACTCCTGCTCGTTGAGTCCCTGAATAGGCGTAGATTGTGCAAGGCGGTAGACCCAGGGAACCATTTCACTGGGTGTGAGGTGTGCTAACTGCACTAGATGTTTCTGATTGCGTCGAACGAGATGACCACGACCAGGAGCCATGTCGCTGAGACGCACTCCGAGTACCTGTTGCTCGTTAGGATCTCCCCCCAGGACGATGCCAAGCCGCGAGGCACGAATTGCGTTCAGAAATGGATCGCTACGCATGAGGTCGTTTGGTGGTCCCGCGACGATAACATGAAAATGGAGATCGCGTGCCTGTGGCATAAATTCTTTCAGGTCGCTGAGCGGGTTTCTGGATAGGACGCTCAATTGGTCGTAGTCGTCAATGACCAGCACGAGCGGCGATAGAGATGCTCCTATCACCGCGTTAATGTCGTCCTGCGTCTTCTCTAACTCTTCGTGTAGGTGCGCTGTGCGTCGGCGTAGCTCCTCTTTGAGCTTCTCCACCGCTTTGCCGAGTCGCTCCTCGCTATCGGCATACATGCACACATTGGGGAGACGGCGCAGAAGGCGCGAACTACGACGAAAATCAACGAGAACGACCTGACTACGGCGATTGATTGGCGTTGCTAGCATCAAAAGGCACGTCTGTAGCACGGAGGTACGTCCACTTCCTGGACCGCCCGCCACCAATACATGAGGCGTATCCGAGTTCAGGTCAAGCGTGATGGGGCGCAGGGTGAAGTCTTCAAGACCAACGCGCAGCGATAGGGCGTGCGACGGCGGAATGCTATCAACAACTTTTCCCTTGGCACTGAGACCAGAAACGGCATCCATCAGGAAGTAGTCGGCACGCACATATTCCGGCAAGAGACGAATCGGAGGAGCCTGCACCGCTTTGGCAACCTTGCTGCCCTGTGTGAAGCTCGCTACTAGTTCGTCAAGCTGGCTTGTCTGTTCATCGTCATCCTCTCCTGGCACGGGTAGCGCGACATGTACCTCTTCCAGCGTCTTGCCACGCTTATAGCCACGCCCTGGAATGGCAGGGTCGATGTAGGCGGCGTCGTTTTTACCGATCAGCATCAGCGAATCGGTGTATTCGATCAGGCGCAAACCGATACGTAATTCAATCAGGCTCATAAGTTGCATAGGTACGGAGGCAGGGCGATCAACTGATAGCACGAGATAGACACCATAAGTACGTCCCTGTCGCGCGATCATGAGCAGACGGTCAAGCTCTTTGTCGTTGGCTTGCTTGAAATCGACGAATTTGTCGATCACCAACACGACGGCTGGCATCTCCGGCAGGTCGCTTTTCTCGGCACGTCGGCGCTGATAGGCGAGAAAATCGTCGAGTGAATGCGTCGCACAATAGTTTCTACGCTCCTCGATAATGCCTTCAAGCTTACGCAAGAGACGACTAATATACTCGGTATCGGCCTCGCCGAAGACGCCACCAACATGAGGGAGCTTCTCGAAGACGCGCAGGGCCTGTCCACCAAAATCTATCAGGTAGAAATGCAATTGCGCGGGTGAATGCGTTAAAGCCAGCGAGGTAATCAGCGTGCGTAGAAAGACGCTTTTGCCTGAGCCAGAGGCACCGCCGACAAGCACATGTCCGCCGTTGCGTGGCATATCGAGGAGCCAGGGTTCCTGGCGCTGCTCCATTGGCAGGTCGATCATGCCCATAGGACAGGTCAACCAACCATAGATGGGTTGTTTCACGTCGCTGTTCTGATGTGCATGTGTACGTCGTACCATTTTATAAATATCGGTGAGATTGGTACGATGCAGCAAAGGCGCAGGCCAGGGCTTGAACAGTTCCGCCCCTATCGTCTCCTGAAATGGTTCGATCAGGCTCATCAATACTGTTTGGTCGATAATCTCACTGCTACCAGTTGTTGCCTGTTGCAGAGCGAGGGCGGCCTCATTCGCCACGCGTGCAGGCAACGAGATACGCGCACTCTGGAATAGCTCGAAGATTTCTGACCCTATCTGAAAATAGGCACGACCAGGAATGGTGCTGGGCAAAAGGGCGGCCTCTGAACGCCCCAGCATATCGCGGCTATCCTGTAACGAGGCCACGCGGAGACAGATGCGGAACTTGAGGTTTGACCAGATGTTGGCGTTGACCGATCCCGTTGGCTTTTGCGTCGCCAGAATCAGGTGGACGCCGAGACTACGCCCCTTCTGCACCACGCTGACCAATCCCTCCATAAAAGTGGGATGCTCCTTCGCCAGTTCCGCGAACTCGTCAATAATGATAAAAAGATGCGGTAGCGGCTCTAGTCCTTTGGGATTTTGCGCTCGCATCGCAAGATATTCGGAAATCTTCTTGACGTTGGCACCACTTAGAATATGCTCACGTCGCTTTAGCTCGCTTTTCAGAGCCACCAGTGCGCGTTCGGTCAACTTACCGCTCAAGTCTGTCACCATACCGACGGTATGCGGTATCTTCTCGAACGGCTTGAACGCAGCACCGCCCTTGAAGTCCACCAGCACAAAGTTGACGAGATGAGGATGATGCGTTGCAGCAAGGCCAACGATCATCGACTGCAATAGCTCACTTTTACCGGCACCCGTTGTACCAGCGATAATACCATGTGGACCATGCACATTGTCGTTGAGATCGAGCCAGATAGTTTCATCGGCGTTGCTGCCAATGGGAACACGGAGCATGCCGAAGCGCGGCTGATTGTTATTACTCCACCATTGTTCGGGATTGTACTGGTCGGCATAGGGTATGTCGAGCAGGTCAAGCAGACGCACGTTGGTAGGGATATCGGCGGCATCGTCGTCGTCGCTCACCATACGAATCGCGGCGAGCGAAGCGGCAAGACGACGTGCGTGGTCAAGCTGTATCTTGTCCGCCGTCACGCCTTCGAGCGTATCACGTTCGACACCGATACCTGCATACGTAAGCATGCCTGCGTCATCAAGGCGCACAATACCACGACATTGGCTGGGGATAGCTTGCTGTTGCGCGACGAGATAGATCACCGAGACGCCCAGTTGCTCTCCCAATTTGAAGGCATGCGTTAAGGCTGTATGTTGTCGCACATCGACATAATCATGTATCAACACGACAAGATGAGGGAGCGCGACAGATTGCATTACCGTTGCTCCTGACGTGCCGTTCTGCTCTGCTATCTTCGAGGCGCGTTGGCTCAACTCTTCCAGCATGAAGTTCAGAAGTTGAATTGCCTCATCTTCGCCAACGGCTGTGAGGCGCGGCAGTTTACAATTCTTCAATGGTGCGGTATGAGGCAAGGAGGTAATCCATTCCCAATCTTGCTTCTGTGACTGCGGATAGATACCAAGAATGCGTACATCCTCTGGCGAGTGATGTGTGGCAATCTGGCACAGCATTTCATGCGTGAGGGATGCCACGTCCTGGCGGCGTCCCGTGATACCAAGCGATTTTACTTTTGGGAGCGAGATGCCGCAGGGGATATCATCGACCAGCGTGAAGTCATTTTTGAAGCGTTGCACCTCTGTCGCTATTGGGTCGGTTGACTCAAGTTCTGGTAGTTTGAGCGTGACGGAGAAGGGTTGTTTGCCTTTGCCAACGCGTACTGTGAGAAAGTCAGGGTCATCGGGACGACGCTCCCACAGATGGGCGCGTTCTTGAATATGCTCTTCGAGAACATCGGGGTCGGGGTCGGTAAGTAGTGCGACCAGACGTTGTTCGTCGGCCTGGGCTTGCAGTTGAATGCGTAGTTTTGCCAATAATTTCTTATATTTTTTCTCGTTGTTGCGGTTATCGCGTCGCACAGCTTTTGTTTTTTGACGTGTAGAGATGATAGAGTTAAGCGGACCCATCACAGAAAAGATCGCCATCGGTAATAGAAATGCAAGTTGCTGCATAGAGGCATGCGAGACAAAGATATAGACGCTAAAGAGAATACCCATAGTGATAAGAGGCATTATAATTGGTAGTAGACCCACAGGAGGTGGTAGTGATTCTTTTGTTGGCGGTTTCGGCACCTCAATCGTTTCTCGTGGAGGCAACTGAAAGATACGTGGAGGTCGATTGAATATTTCTGGTGCCGTATTCGCGGTATTTATTAGTTTGGGGTCGGCATATTGCGTCTTTTGCATACATTACCTTACATCGTGTGAGATGTACCAATTGGTCAAATTTTTTATTGGTGGTGGGCGACGAGCAAGCAAAAATTTGACCAATTGGTACGAGTGGGTTGCCTAGAGGCTCTGGTCGGCCTGCTCGAAGCGGGTCGCGGTATCTTGCAGATGACGACCGAGGTCTTCGCCGTTGGAAACGACGTTCTGCGTTGCAGAACGCCATTGCTGGAACATATTCTCATACATCTGACGGCTCACACCCTGCCAGTCGCCTTCGATCTGATTTGTGAGACCCTGGATCGATGACTCGATGTTGTTAATCTGCTCGTTCAACTGAACATAATATACTCCAAGTTGGCGCAGCAAGTCTGTATTAATATGAATTGTGCCCATGAGTGTCTTTCCTCCATATGTTTTTGTGAGGGCGTAATAAATTATGACCCTTACGATTTTTATCGGTAGACCTCCACGCGCAAGTGAGCGGTAGTAAATAGGCATCCCTGTCCGTTCGTTGTGCCATGTTCGTCTACTCATTTGAAGTATAAAGACCGCCACCAAATAGGCAAAAATACATATGGTTAAAAAGAGCAGAAGAGGGGCTGGGGG
>CAXUGH010000070.1:0-13166 GCA_964250365.1 uncultured Ktedonobacteraceae bacterium | reverse complement strand
AATAAAAAACGTTAAAAACCCCCACACCCACCCCCCGGCCCAACCCCTTCCCCCTCTTCTGCTCTTTTTAACCATATGTAGTAGAAACTACAACTCCAAGCTTTTTGAGTCGATGATATTTTTGACGCGCTCGATGAATTGCGTTACAGGCATGGCTTTGAGGTCAACGTTTGTGCGTAGGCGCACGGAGGCAGCCTCGGATGCGGCCTCTTTGTCGCCGACGACGAGCATATACGGAATTTTCTGCAACTGGGCGTCGCGGATTTTCGCGTTCATGCGCTCACCGCGCGTATCGACTTCGACACGCATACCAGCTTCTTTGAGTTGCGCCACAACTTTGTTCGCATACTCCTGGTGACGGTCGGCAATCGGAATGACCATTGCCTGCACAGGTGCTAGCCAGACGGGGAAGGCTCCCGCGTAATGCTCGATCAGGAGTGCCATAAAGCGTTCCGTCGAACCCGTCACGGCTCGGTGCAACATGACTGGACGATGCGCCAGTCCATCCTCGCCAATGTATTCAAGCTCGAAGTTCTCTGGCTGTATAAAGTCAAGCTGAATCGTCGGTCCTTGCCACTGGCGCCCTAGCGCGTCATGCACCATAATATCGAGCTTAGGTCCATAGAACGCAGCCTCACCGATGCCCACCTCGTAAGCAATGCCCTTACTCTCAACCATGTCGCGTAACGTTCTCTCCGCCGTCTCCCACACCTCGTCGCTTCCAATGTAGTCCGACTTTTTCTGTGGGTCACGCAGCGAGAGACGCACGGAGTAATCTAGCAGGCCATACGTCTTGAAAACCTCTAACGTGAGATCAAAGGCGTTGTTGAACTCTTCCTGAATCTGGTCCGGGCGCATGAACACATGAGCGTCATCTTGCGTGAGGCTACGCACGCGGGCGAGACCCGTCAACGTGCCGGGCTTCTCATAGCGGTAGAGCGTGGCAAACTCGGCGTAGCGCACAGGCAGTTCGCGGTAGCTATGCATCTGTGACTTGTACACGAGAATGTGATGTGGGCAGTTCATCGGCTTGAGCAAGTACGCGTCATCCTCTGACTGCTCCTGCTCGCCCTTCATCATTGGGAATATATCCTCGCGGTACGTGTACCAGTGCTTCGACGTTTTGTACAGGCTCACCTTACCAAGATTCGACGTCCACACATGTTGGTAGCCGTAACGTTCCTGCGTCGTGCGTACATAGTCTTCCATCAGGTGACGGAGCATCTCGCCGTGTGGCAGAAACATCGGTATACCCGCGCCTACATCGTCGCTTATGAAGAAGAGTTTGAGTTCGCGTCCAAGCTTGCGGTGATCGCGCTTCTGCGCCTCTTCGAGCCGCCACAGGTACTGGTCAAGCTCCTCCTGCGTGAACCACGCCGTGCCATAGATGCGCTGCAACATGGGACGCCGCTCGTCACCGCGCCAGTAAGCACCCGCGACACGCATCAATTTGATAGGACCAATTTGACCCGTGCTTTCGACATGTTGCCCTCGGCACAGATCGAGGAACGTGTCCTGCCGCTCCATACCAACTTCCGCGTCGGGCAGGTTCTCGATTAGCTCGACCTTGTAGACCTGCCCTCGCTCACGGAAGTACTGCAATGCCGTTTCACGAGGCCAGCTATCGTGAATAAAGGGATAGTTGCCCGCGATAATGCGCTTCATACGCTGCTCGATATCGGGCAAGTCTTCGGGCGTGAGCGTGCGCGGCAGGTCGAAGTCATAATAAAATCCGTCTTCGATGGCGGGTCCAATGGCGAGCTTGGCATCTGGAAAAATCTCCAGCACCGCCTCCGCCAGAACGTGTGCGGCAGAGTGACGCAGCCGTTGAATTGGCGTATAGTTCACCGCCTCTTGTAATTCTGCTTCTACAGACATGAGAGTTTCGCCTTTCTTTGCTACTACAGTACAAAAATGACAATAAAAAAGCCTCTTCATCCCCAATGGGACGAAAAGGCGTGTGACGCTTGTTTCGTGGTTCCACCCAGCTTCCGTGTCTCTCATAGCGACAATGACGAATCGAATTGGGACGTACAGGGCGTAATGAATTATGGCCCCTACGGGATGAGAGAACGCGCTTTATGCAACCGTTAACGGGGCTGAGGCGTACACATTACTTGCTCTGTGCAGGCACATGAGGGGTATTCTCTTCTTACCAACAGGAACACTTGCAGCCGCTGATGTTTCCTCTCTGAATGTCGCTGGGAAGGAACATGTCTCATGTATGCCATATGAATTTTTTTGTTGTAAGAAGCATACCATAGCAGATGCATATTGTAAATAGGCATTTTGAACAGCATAAAAAACCGAGTATAAATTTGTACGCCTTCGGCGTACAAATTTATACTCGGTTTTTTATGCTGTTCTCGCCGCCGTAGGCGGCGAATGTTACCCATCTTCTCATCTTCTTGCATCTCTACTATGCGAACATGGACGCACTACACAAGGTGTGATATGCTACGAAAACTATCATACATAGTAGAGGGTGCGTGGTCTGTAATATTCTTCGCGCTACAAAGAACAATGAATCGAGAGGAATATATGACACTCCAGGGCGGCTCAATCGAGAAGCTGAATTTAGAGGTCTATGCAGACACGCCTGTATTCAATACAAAGGCGGTGGTGCAGCAAACTGGCGTCTCTGCCCCAACGCTACGCGCATGGGAGCGACGTTACAAGCTTCTCTCACCCGAACGAGCGAACAATACGTACCGCCTCTATAGCGAGCGCGATATCGCAATCATTCGCTGGCTCAAGGCGTGGGTCGATGCAGGTATGGCGATCAGCCAAGCTATCGCCCTCTTTCGCCTGAAAAGTGAGAAGGCACAACGAACTGAAAATAGTCATGAGATTGCTGCAGAGCCATTATTAGTTGAGCATATACAATTTGCGCCAACTTCCGATACTCTACAAGAGAGTGAGAAGTTCTTAGAAGGTTCGGTACCCTTTGCAATGCAGCTAGCTCGCGAACGATTGGTAGCGGCATTCATACAGCTTGATGAGGCGAGAGCAAGTACAATTACGAGTTCGATTCTGGCGATCTACCCATTTGAGCAGGTGTGTAATGAGCTAATCACGCCGACTATGTGGCAAATTGGACAGTTGTGGGCAGAAGGTAGCATCTCGATATCGGTGGAGCATTTCGCGTGCAATTTCTTTCGCGCCTTGCTCACGAATATGCTACACCTTTCGCCTCTCGTAACAGGCGCACCGCTTGCTATAGTCTGTTGTGCCCCTGGAGAGTCGCATGAACTGGCACCACTCATGATGTCGCTTTTTTTGCGCCGTGATGGATTGCGTATAGTGTATCTTGGGCAGAACATTGAGAGCAAGAGTTTGTTACAAACGGTACGTCAACTCGAACCTGCGTTGCTCTGTGTCTCTTTGACCATGCCAAAGTACATTGGAGGTTTACTCGATCTTGCACAGCGCGTTGCAGCCTTACCGCCGCCGCGCCCTCTCTTCGCTTTTGGAGGGCAAGGAGTAACCTACACCCCTGAGGTGATTCCAAGCATTCCTGGCATATATCTCATGGGGAATCTCAGGGAGATTGTTGTACAATTACACGGCCTTTTAGTGAAACAAACGGAACGTAAAAACTAGTGTTTACAACATCAACAACATCGACAAGAAATTTTCCTAAGTACGGCTTTGTAGGTTTGGGTCTATGTCTCGCAGCGTGGGCATGTTCCTGGTTACACGTCGAACCAGTGTATCGCTACAGCTTTTTTCCGCTCTGGTTTGGCTACATTATTTTCATGGATGCTCTGGTAGTCATGCGTCGTGGCGAGTCATTGCTGACCCGTATGCGCTGGCGATATATCCAGCTTTTCGGTATTTCGAGCGTGTTCTGGTGGGCATTCGAGTTCTTAAATATATCCGTGCAAAACTGGCACTATCGCCTGGACCAGCCGTATACACCTCTAGCGTACTTTCTTCTGTCAAGTCTCAGTTTCAGTACAGTACTACCAGCCGTGCTAGAAACAGCTGAATTTCTGTCAACCTTTGAGTTATGGAGACCTCGGCTGTCTGCACATGAGATCGGTCCACGCCTACCGCTATGGATGACTATCGCGCTTGTAGCACTAGGTGTCCTTTGCTTTATGCTACCTTGGCTCTTCCCCAAGTATTTTTTCATTCTGATCTGGCTCAGCCTAGCACTCCTCCTCGACCCCATCAATAATCGCCTAGGTAGAAAATCTGCGCTTGCCCACATTGCGGTAGGGGACTGGCACTTCTTTGTGTTGCCACTTGCAGGTTTGTGCTGTGGCTTTTTGTGGGAAATGTGGAACTATTTTGCGCTTCCTAAGTGGTACTACACAATTCCGTATATAGGCTTCTTCAAAATCTTCGAGATGCCCATTTTAGGCTATACAGGCTACCTGCCCTTCGCGCTTGAACTCTTCGCCATGTATCAATTCATCCTCTTTGTTACTGGACAAAAGAAGGATTATCTCGCTATTTAGGCCGAAGCATAGAGGAATTTATATTTCGCTATGCGTTACCCATAGCGAAACTCTACTTTGAATGCCTCGGATGCCTCTCCTGTCCAGTAGCCGCCAATGGTACAGCGAGTATAACACTCGTTCGTGATGCACAAGATTGATGCAAGTATGCTATCGACATCTCTTTCGGATACATACCCATGATTCTCTAGTAGCCAGACCTTGCTAATAGCAACATTTGCGTGGTTCGCAATAAGCTCCATGCTTAGGCCATGCTTTTCGCGAATATTTTGCAGAGTGAAGTGATTTTCTTCTGAGATGTATGGCATCAGAAGACTCCTCTCCCACTGATTTCTGTCTTCCTGTAAAAATGCATGCTCACCAGCATATTTATCCTTTTCTATATGTCGATATGATACTTGAATACTCTAATTGTAATACTCTCATTTGAATACGAGACTTGTCAAGCGAGCGGACTCTGATACAATTGATTTCACTAATGGAAAAGGTAGAGAAGTATGGTACGTTTATTAGTGCAAGAGGTGGCAAAACAAAAAGGTTTCAGCATGGGGCGTTTGCAACGGACTGCCGACATTTCCTATCGCACAGTGAAGCTCATTTATCAAGACCCATATCGCGATGTAACACTCAGCACGTTGGAAAAGATTGCAACTGCGCTCAATGTCCCCATTCGTGACTTGATAGATGAAAGTTCCTCCGCCCCTTCTTCCAATAAATAACCTTCTATAAAAGAGGCTTCTGAGCGTTCATGTACATACAGTACATGATACAATAGGAACACAACCGATACATCTGCCAGAACATAAGGAGCTTTTTCATGGATGCCGCGCTCAGCGATATTGTTGTAATCGACCTCTCGCGCATCTATGCCGGTCCTTATTGCACAATGATGCTTGGCGATCTCGGTGCTACCGTTATCAAGGTAGAGCAACCTGAGAAGGGCGACGATACACGCCACTTTGGACCACCCTATAGTGCGGGTGAAAGCGCCTACTTCCTGGGTCTCAACCGCAATAAATACAGCATTACGCTTGACTTCACAAAGCCCGACGACAAGAAGTATCTCCTGCATCTGCTCAACGGTGCGGCGGTTCTCATTGAAAATTTCCGCGTTGGCACTCTGAAGAAGTTTGAGCTAGACTACGAGACGCTACATGAACTGAACCCTAGCTTGGTCTATTGCTCAATCAGCGGCTATGGACAGGAGGGTTCCTACCACTCCCGTTCGGGCTACGATTTTGTGGCGCAGGCGGAGTCGGGCATCATGTCGGTTACGGGCGAGATCGACGGAGAGCCACAACGCGCCGGTGTGCCACTCGCCGATCAAGCTGCAGGTATGTACGCGTGTATGTCTATTCTTGCCGCGTTACGTGTGCGTGATAAAACGGGCAAAGGGCAGTATATCGACATCTCGCTGCTAGAGTCGGCGATGTCGCTGCTTGGCAACGTCTCGGCGGCGCACCTTCTCACAGGCGAAGAGGCGCAACGCTACGGCAACACGCATCCCAACATCGTTCCCTATCAAGCCTTCAAGACGAGCGATGGCTATATCGTGGTTACTGTTGGCAATGATCGCCTCTTTCAAGCACTGTGTACGTTTCTTGAACGCGACGATCTAGCAAGCGACCCACGTTTCGCCACCAACTCACAGCGCGTTCACAACCGCGAGGAACTCATTCCCCAGCTACAAGCCCGCTTTATCCAGCGTAGCAGCGAAGAGTGGCTAGCAGACTTGCGGGACGTCAGCATTCCCTGCGGTCCCATCAACACTCTCAGTCAAGTGTTTCAAGATCCACAGGTGCAGGCAAGAGGTCTCATCTGGGAATGCGAGCATCCTACCGCTGGTACGATCAAGCTCGCAGGCTCGCCACTACGTCTCTCCGAGACGCCAACGCGATTGTACAAGGCACCACCGCTGTTGGGGGAGGATGATGGGAGAGAGTTTTGAGATGTAGGGGAGACCCTCGCGGTCTCCCTGTTCCCCCTAATAAATAAAGACATCACATTTTCACCCGTCGTCTACGCTGCCACACATATCCACATCCGCCTAGCAGAATTGCTACTCCTCCTATCGCGCTCATGAGCATCCAGGGTACAGTATTTACAGGTACTGTCTTGCTTGTAATTCTGCTCTTCGTAGATGTTGATGAAACGTTGGCGATGCTCATAGGCTTGCCGCTCATATCGACTTGAATCTTTCCAGGGTGAGAATTTTTGCTTGAAGCGTTGTTCGTACTCGCGGTTGACACCTTAGACGTTGCTGGCGCTGATGTAGAGGTCGTTGTGCTAGCAGATTGCGTAATCGGTACGCCAAAGGCGGGTGCGAGTGGTGCGCGAGGTGTTCCACCCCCGCCAATCGAGGTTGGGCTATTATTATCAACCACCTTTACCGCCGCAATCATCTTGTTGAAATCAGCAGTCAAGGCTGCATCTTTGTCGATGGTATGACCTATTGCATTCTTGAACTCTGTATCGGCGTTCTGTTCAACGCATAAAGCATTAAAGTCGCCACCAGTAGTATCGACAACGTAGGCACCATAGTTTTGCAGTGCCTGGAATATCTTATTTCCAATGAGGCTGGTTATACCAAGACTTGCGGCGGTAACATTTGGCGGAAGAGCCAGGAGTGAACCCATCACTAATGATGGATTGCTTCCCTTGTATTGTTGTGGTGCGCTAGCGTCGGCAAGGATAGCAGGCCAGCGACGTCCATTGCCGACGGTATCGTAGTGCAGCCAATTTCCCCAGAGGTCGATCTTCAAGGCATGATGAATAGGGAGATCGTTCAGTAGTTCGCCTGTGCGAATGCTCCCACCAATACTCGACATGCCAGAGCCGCCGTGTCCGCCGGTAATACCATCACCATAGAGGTCTGACTGACCAAACCAGTTGCCGTACAGCGGACCTCCCGCCTGACAACGGGCAGCGGTAGTGAAGTTGACAAGCGTTTTACCATCGGGTGCCAGGAATGCCGATGAACTGTTAGGTGTCCAGTAGATACCGCCGGAGGTAATCGCATCGGGAATAATAAGATTAGTAGGAACGTGCAGAGGTTGAGCCGCTTCGGGATGCCATTGCGCCTGCTGCTGAGGAGTTGTGCCGCTACAACGTCCCTGTAAAAAGGTTGGTGGCATGTATGTTGGCACTAATGGATCGCTTGCACTTGTCACCACAAAATGGTCGATATCGGTGCCAAAGCTCCGCGAACCAATAACAGCATCGGTATAGCGTGCGTTTGAGCCTATGGGCATATTCCAAATACTGGTGGGGGCGAAAGGCCAGAGTAGAGGATCGCGGGTAGCTGCATGTACTGACGAAGATGGTGTGAATAGCTGGTAGGTGATAAGTGATAAACAACCCATGACTAACAAGGCAAATAATAAGAAACTACGGGAGACACGATACTGCATATGTGTGCCCTTCCGACATCCTACGATGTACAAACTTACTGATACAACTTGCTGCATGATGACCTAAAATGAGAAGAGTGCTTGCGGTTACTATAGTGTATGTGAGGGTATAAGGCAATATGTAAAGGACTTTTTGTGTGCTTGCGTTAAAATAGAGTGCAATTTCATACACCATTGGCTATGAGTTGTGAATAATGATGAGAGGGAAGGGTGAATTTATGACAGGGCCAAATTTAGATGGTATAATTGCGTCACAATTTTATTGAGTAAGGAAATGAGCTATACTTGGCACTTCGTAATACTGTAACACTATTGCTAACTCTAATTTTGTAGGTGAGGCTCTCAAAAGTGAATAATATTTCTCAAATTTCATGGATTGAACCAGAGCAAACTAACAAAGCAGAACATACCGCGAGCTATTTTCATAATTTACTACAACTCTTCGCCACAAATGATACTGTTGGTGGATGGCCCGATCTTTTTGGGGAAGGTTTGTATAGCTGGACAAAAAATGCTCTTCCCACACCTATCAGGATTCTTAGCCTTTTTTCTGGTGGCGGAGGGCTGGACATTGCTTTCCGCGACGCAAATTTTCATGCTATGCAAATGATAGAGCTGGAAACGCGCTATGTAGAGACTCTAAAGGCTAATGCTCAAATAGGACAAAGGTTTGCAGGAACGGAGCCTCTATGTATAGACATACGAGACTTTCGTCCTGCAAATGACTTGCATGTAGATTTTATTATTGGAGGGCCGCCTTGCCAAACTTTTTCTGCGGCGGGTCGAAGAGCGGCAGGGGTCTCAGGCTTGGATGATCCAAGAGGAAGGCTTTTTCAAGAATATGTTCGACTCTTAGATGAGTTAAAACCAAGAGGATTTTTGTTTGAGAATGTTTATGGTATTATCGGGGCGCAAGGTGGAAAAGCGTGGAAAGAAATTTTAAGTACGTTTGAAGCACTTGGTTATATTATTAGCTATCGAATACTAGATGCAGCAGATTATGGAGTACCTCAACATAGAGAGCGACTTATTATCGTTGGTGTGAAAAATAAAAAGTTTGCTTTCCCACGCCCGACACATGGACCGGATAGTGTAGATAATCGACTATATTACCCGCCTCGTATCGCTATCCAAGATGTCTTAGATGAAAAACCTAAAGTGGTTGGAGGCCGCTATGGGCATCTTCTCGAAGACATTCCACCTGGATTGAATTATAGCTTTTATACAGAAGAAATGGGTCATCCAAATCCACATTTTGCATGGCGTTCCAAATTCTCGGACTTGCTTTATAAGGCAGACGAAAACATGCCTATACGAACCCTTAAAGCACAGGGTGGTCAATACACGGGTCCTTTTCATTGGGAAAATAGACCGTTTAGTATAGGAGAACTCAAGAGGCTCCAGACGTTTCCTGATGATTACATCTTGATGGGAGGGAAGCAGCTAGCCATACAACAGATTGGCAACTCTGTTCCACCGCAACTGGGACGCATACTTGCAATAGCTGTTTTACAGCAAGTTTTTGATGTGCAGTTTCCCTTTGAAATTGATTATCTTTCTCCTGAAGAGGAACTAACGTTTAGGCAAAGAAAAGCACAGCTCACTGCTATTTACAGAAAGAAGGCAAAGGAAGCTATTGCTAAACTCTATCCTCCTACAACTATCGAACTTAAACAAACAGCCTCTTTTGCACAACTTCCTCAAAATGCTATAACTACTTCCGAACAAATAGCCGAATATATTGCTTATCTTAGCCCTACGTTCTCTTACCATGTTAAGGATAGTAATAGTCCTGACTATCCGTGGAATGCTGAATTTACGATAGGAACGACGAAAGACGCTCTTCATATTTCTCTTCGAGAGATATCAGCAACAACAATTGGTGCAAGTGCAAAAATTAAAATTTCACCGACTCATAAATGGGGTTTACCTGTAAAAGATGTGTACCTCACTATTCACGGGACACTATTTATGATTACCGCTGCATGGAAAGCGTTTGAGTACTATATAGTCCAAGAAAACATTAAGGCGGATTTGGTGCAATTGAATGGCTATTATCAGTACGAGCCTAAAATCAAAATGGAAGTGCTACAACTGGTACCAATCAAAGAGATAACTCAATGGCATTGGGAAGTACTTCGCTATGTCTTAGAAGGCAAAGGAGTGAGGCAAATTCTGTCATTGGAAAAGATGGCGGAGAAATGGCAACTCTCTGTATCTGAAACGGTCAAAGCACTCATGGAATTAAAGTCGCTCGGCTATGAAGTAAGAAGCGAGTATACAAATGATCAAATTCCTAAAGGGCATGTTCTCATCCCTTATGCGTTTCCCACTTTTAACAAAAATAGCGTACAGCTAAAAAAGCTGCTTTTCCCTACCGATTTTGTACTTCCGCAAAGAATTACCTCACAGAGCAATATGACAATAAACGAGGGACTATGGAACATAGAGAACCTTTAACTGAGCCTCAAATGATGGACAACAATCCTCATAGCCAATTACTCCGTGAGCAACCTCATATTGAGGTCTACGCTAATGCTTCAATTCTGGTAGGAGAGCAGGATGAGGTAAAAGTTGTATGGAATGAAGGAAAGCAGACGAAGCAAGCACAAGAACGCTATGAAAAGATTAAGAAAGCACTCAACGAAGGCTTTCTCAAACAGAAAATAGAGGACGCGAAGTCACCAGAGATTACAGCTACATTCTTATCGGCTCTTTCTTCATCGCACAAGGATGCGTTAGAAAAAGTCGTCGAATCACTCTCTGCTCAAGAAGGCCGTGCCCTCGTTGATATACTCATTCTCCAACTAACAGTCAAAGCTATCGCGCCAGAACAAGATGTTCGTCTCCATAAGGCGAATAAAGGTAGTGAAGATGCTGGTAGACAGCGTAGGAAGGAAAATCAAACGGCAAGCCGCACTCGTTTCTCGTGGGCAGAAGGCATTTCAATGAGAAATCTTGACAGAGTATATATTGTTCCCGTTCTAAGAGAATATGGCTTGTTACGTATGAATCCTGATGGTGCGTTTATGACGAGATCATTTTCTGAGAATTATCCTTATAGCCAGTTTTATAAAGCAGAGATAATAGGAGCAAAACGGCGTTGGCTTGAAATAATAGACGCATTAGAAGATGGAACGTTAAATGCTGAAATTGCGCTTCTTTATATCCTGGATTTGCTATGGAAATCCTCGGAGAATTTCAAAGCGTTGACGACCCAAACAATGAAAAATCTTGATGTGTGGTTCTCTAAGCATGCCCATGTTTCAATTGAAGATGCTACCACAATCATCAAACAACACATAGACGAGTCACAAGCACCAGCACGTTTATTAGAAATCGCTATCCATACACTTTTACAAGCTTTAGAAGATGCAGATGTCGATCTTGAAGGAACACTAAAGCCTCTTATGGCAATGCGAAATGCCAATCAGAAGAACAAGAATATAGGAGATGTAGAGGTTACTTACGGTACTGCAATCGTCGAAGCTTGGGACGCAAAATACGGAGTTATGTATCTTGGTGACGATATCAATGCTTTGGAAGATAAATTTGTAGGACATAACGTGACAGACCTTGTCTTTGGTTATGTCGTATATCCTGAGAAACGTCAATACTCAGAAATCGACCGGAAAATCGCTTTGCTTGAAGAAGAGTATGGCATAGAAGTGGACATACTGTTATTTGACGAATGGGCACATAAGCAAATAATAAGAGCTAGAAGCAATAATGTTTCGGAGGAACGTATAGCGTCTTTGTGGCTAACTGCCTACGTCGAATCGCTTGCACTAAAACGTACAGTACAAGCACCCATAGATGAACCTACCTTTAGCTGGTTGCAATCTATAGGTAATATTCTTGGATAGAGAGAGGTCCCAATATTTTATCTTCTACCGTTTACAATGAAGATAGACTACGCTATACTACTCGCAATCAATTGTCTAAATTTTTGTTCTGGTTGTGCTTTTGTTTTGGAGGAACAGTTCGTGAAGATTACTTGTAAACAGCAGGATTTGAGCCGGGGGCTTTCGGTGGTGAGTCACGCGGTCTCAAGCCGTAGCACGTTGCCTATTCTTGCCAATATTTTGCTTTCGACCGATGGCGGACGCTTGCGTCTCTATGCGACCAATCTCGAAATCGGTATCAATTGCTGGATCGACGCCGATGTGCATGAGGAAGGAACTACGACTGTTCCCGCAAAACTGATTACCGATCTCGTCAACAGCTTGCCACAGGCTCCCGTCGAAATTTCCGTACCCGAAGACTCACATACAATGAATGTGAAGTGCCTGCGTAGTATTGCGAATATCAAAGGTATGGACCCATCGGAGTTTCCACTCAGCCCCAATACTGAGGGTAGCGACCCAGCAATCGTTGTGGACGCAGCTCAACTCAAAGAGATGATCGAAGAGGTTGCCTTCGCCGCCGCCGACGATGATTCGCGTCCCGTGCTAACGGGTGTATTGGTGCAGGTGAGTACGGGTAAGGTTACGTTCGCCGCCGCCGACGCCTTCCGTCTTGCAGTACGCGCCTCTTCATTGACCGACGACGCGGTACTACGCAACGATATTCTTATTCCGGCTCGCACTTTGACGGAACTGTCACGCATCCTGCCTTCCGAGGGTTCTGTGGATATGATTGTCACGCCAAACCGCAGTCAGGTACTCTTCCATAGCAAGGATATCGACCTACTCTCGCGCTTGATCGAGGGTACGTTCCCGAATTTCCGTCAGATTATTCCAAAAGAGCATACGACGCGTGCCGTTGTCGAAACCAAAGAGTTTGCCGCAGCCGTCAAGTCCGTCGCTCCCTTCGCACGCGATAGCTCGAATATCGCACGTATCAAGATCAACGGTGGTGGCGGGGCAGAGCCAGGAGCATTGACCATTGAGGCAACCGCCGAAGATGTGGGCAACAACGTCAGCATTATCAACGCTGCCGTCGATGGACCGGAGCAGCAGATTATCTTCAACGTCAAGTATCTCGCTGAAGTCCTCGGAGTCCTGGATACGCCAGAGGTCGCGCTTGAAGTCAGTTCTGCCGCACGCCCAGGCGTTATTCGCCCCATCAGCTCGGCGGACTACACCTACGTCATTATGCCAATGAGTACCAATCGGTAATCCATTGAGTGTTGGAAAAGATGGTCGGTGTGCCTGATGGGGGCTAACCCTATACGAGTGGATCGTTAGGTACCAGGGCGGGGGGGGGGGGGGGGGGGGGGGCGCCCCCCCCCCCCCGGGGGGGGGGGGGGGGGGGGGGGGGGGGGGGGGGGGGGGGGGGGGGGGGGGGG
>CAXUGH010000069.1:12106-19341 GCA_964250365.1 uncultured Ktedonobacteraceae bacterium | reverse complement strand
TTACACCTTAGTTTCCGGGCTTATTCCCCCACCCCAAACCCTCGAAGCGTCTGTTCTTATTTTTTAATCCATTCGCGCCAACCTGCGCTCCAAAAATCCTGATAGTAGAGCGAGTGGATAGCAGATGAGCAGGAAGATGAGTGCCCCGAAGACGTAGACAAATAATTGCCGGTTGGGACTCGAAGATTGCGTACTCGCCAGAGCGGTTGTCGTTGTTTGTAATTCGATGACGCCTCCAACGGCTGAGAGCAGTGCAGTATCCTGTACCAGCGTAATGAAGTAGTTGGTGAATGGGGGAATGGTGATACGTATGGCCTGTGGCAAAATAACGTGACGCATGACTTGGCGCGAGTTCATACCAAGACTTAACGCCGCCTCGCCTTGACCTTTATCGACCGACTCGATACCAGCACGGAATACCTCGGTTAAATAGGCACCGTAGTTGAAGCTGAGTCCAATAATGCCGTAGAATGCGGCGTCGAACGGCTGTGGGTCTGGTAGCAAACTGTTACTTTGCAAGGCTGTTGCAATGTTATAGGTAATAGTATAGGGGTCGAAACCAATGGCTGACAGAGCCGTGCTGACACCAAAGCCCCATAGCAGTAGCTGTACTAGAATAGGTGAGCCTCGTATCACCTCGACATAGACGAAGGCCAACCAACGTATTGGAGCGAAACGCGATAGTCGCCCAAGTGCCCCGATAAAGCCAAAGATCGTCGCTAGCACCATACTGATAAGTGATAGAATAATCGTCAAACCCGCGCCTTGTAGCATGACAGGTAGATCGAGTAGCAAGAAGTCTCGATAAGAATAGAGATAGTAGAGAAAAGCTCCAATAGCCACAGCTAACAGAATATAAAAACCATAGTTTAGAGTGGCAAAGACAGGTCTTGATGTATATATGCTGCGACGTTCGGCAACAGCGGCTCTTTGCATCGTTCAACAACCTTTCATCTTACAATGCGGCGCGGAGCCGACGTTCAAATGTGCGTGCGAAGTATGAAATGGGCAAACTCAGCACTAAATACAGCACAATTGCTATAAAATAGAGTGGTAGTAAGTTGCTTCCATTACGGTCTCGCCAAAAATCGAGTTTCGAGGTAAGTTCAAAGCCACCAATGACGCTAATAATAGCTGAGTCTTTCAGCATATAGATAAGGTCATTTGCAAACGGTGGAATCATGAGTGGAATAGCCTGTGGAAAGACGACTCGAAAGAAGCTTTGTCTCGGCGTTAGGCCAAGCGATAACGCCGCCTCTGTCTGCCCCCTGTCAACGGAGGCAAAGCCAGCGCGAAACACCTCCGCCTCATATGCGGAATAGTTGAGCGCAAGCGTTGCAATGCCAGCAGTCCACGCATTGTCATAGGACGCGAGACCATAGATTGCGAGAAAGGTACTTAGACCAAAGTAAAGAAGAAATATCTGTGCAATCATGGGAGTACTACGCACAACTTCAATAAAGATACGCGCGGGCGTATTGAGCCAGAGAATACGCGAATTGCTCATCAGGGCAAGCAGAAACCCCAGGAGCAACGCGAGCGCAAAGGAGACCACACAATAAATAATGGTATTTTTGAAACCATCCAGGAAATCGGGTAGAGCCTGTAGGATAATGCCCATAAATTTTTGCCCTTCTTGAGAAAACAAGGTGGGTAGCACCAATGTAAATATTCGGTTGCACGTCGCCTACGGCGACGTGCAACCGAATATTTACATTACGCCGATCTCGGCTTGCTGATCGTTCATAAGCTGCCACTTGGTGTAAATCTTCCTCAGCGTGCCATCCTTCTTGAGACGGGCAAAGGCTGCATTGATTTCTGGCAACAATTTTGCGGCATCGGGATTTTTCATGTTGAAGCCGACATAGTAGTTGTCGGGGTAGATTGGCTTACCGAGCAGAGTCAACTGTGGAATTGGGGTTGCTCCTGGTCCTGAACCCAGGATATAGTATGCGGCGATTGGGAGGTCGAGGAAGAAAGCATCGACCTTCTTTTGCACAAGGTCACTGAATGCGATGTTACCATCGTATGACTTGACATTGATCTTGGGGTCGGCTTTCATCAGCGTCTCGGCAAGATAGCCGGAGCCGGTGCCAACAGTGTAACCTTCCAGGTCTTTCACAGTGGAGACGGTTTTTCCCGTGAAACGTGCATCGTCTTTACGCACAATCACCTGCTGTCCATAACGGTAGTAGGGATCGGAAAATAGCTCGGTTTTCTCGCGGTCAGATGTCTTCTCCCAACCATTCATCACCATGTCAATCTGATTAGCGGCGAGAGCCTGTTCGAGGTTGCCATACGTCACCTCGACCTGCTTCTGCTTAACGCCCATCAGCCCAGCCATTGCGGTAGCAATCTCGACCTCGAAACCAATCAATGGACCATTCGGATTGGATGGGTCCTGGAAAACATAGGGGGCACCACTTACATAGTCCGACCCCCATTGAAGCAACGTAGGAGTTTTCAAGCCAGCTTTGCCGATGGGCGTGGTGCCAGGGGTTGCCGCGCTACCAGTCGTCGAGACGTTGCCACCACAAGCCGCCAATAATGCCTCTAAGCCGCCCGCGACACTGAACAAGCCACCCGCTTGCCCGATACGTTTCAACACAGTTCTGCGATTCACTTCATACGACATAAGAATACAATGCCTTTCTGTCTTCTTCCTGGAAAATAGACGCTATCTACGGTAAGACAGACAACACACGCTCCAGGAATAGCTGTGTGCGCTTCTCTTTTGGCTTCCTGAATAGTTCTTCAGGGTCGCCTTGCTCCACAACGCACCCATCGGACATAAACACGACCCGATCAGATACATCGCGTGCAAACTGCATTTCGTGTGTCACCACAACCATCGTGCTACCCTCATACGCAAGGTCTTTCATGACCTTGAGTACCTCACCCACCAGTTCGGGATCGAGGGCGGAGGTTGGCTCGTCAAAGAGCAACGCTCTCGGTTGCATTGCCAGGGCACGTGCGATTGCCACGCGCTGCTTTTGCCCACCCGAAAGACGACTTGGATACACGTCTCGCT
The DNA here is from genome assembly GCA_964250365.1 of uncultured Ktedonobacteraceae bacterium. GTDB lineage: Bacteria > Chloroflexota > Ktedonobacteria > Ktedonobacterales > Ktedonobacteraceae > JBBQVS01. Next base: position 16,310 of record CAXUGH010000069.1, on the reverse strand, counting down.
TCTCAGAAAGACCCACCTTTGCCAACAACGACTCACCCAACGCAACGGCTTGGTCTTTTGGAAGTTTGCGTACCAGCAGTGGAGCCTGAATCACGTTCTGGATTACTGTCATATGTGGGAACAGGTTGAAGTTTTGAAAGACCATACCAACCTCGCGGCGAATATGGGTTAGTTGCTTCACCGACTGCGACGAATTGAGTTGCTCGCCCTCAATGTAAATCTCGCCGCTTGTCGCCTTCTCCAATGCATTGAGGCAACGAATGAGCGTGCTTTTACCGGAACCGCTCGGTCCAATTAACGCAACAACTTCGCGTCTGCGTACCACAAAATCAATATCTTTGAGAACATGCTTATCGCCAAAGAACTTATTTAACTTTCGAGTCTCGATAATAAAATCGCCCTCAACTGGCTTAATTGAAAGCGGTCCGCTCTCGACAATGGAGGTGGACACACTGTTAGTGGACACTCTGTTCTCTTCGGAGTTCATATCTGCTCCTTTATTTGTTGCACGTCACGACACGATAACACAAGGCAGAAAGTATTCTCGCTAAACACGGCTGTAGAATGTTGAGATTAGTATATTGATGAATAAGAATGATGTCAAGCACATACACATACAAGGTCTGTAGGGGTCTCATTCACTACACCCTCGTCCCCATCGATTCCATTTCCAACCATTGAATACGTTCCTCAATTCCTACCAAGGTGGTACATCGCCAACAGGGTGTAATAAATTAGACCCCTACAGAATATTCTGTGTTCATCGCCAAGAGGGTGTAATGAATGAGACCCCTACAGAATATTTCGTTTTCTAAATATGTTACACTATCTTTAGCATAAAAAGAAAGAGTTGTTTCGATAGGTATACACATGCCATATTTTCCTGCGCCTCACGCTACTTTGTATTACGATATTTTTTCGCCAGATATCACGGCAAGCACGGTAGAGGCTCCATCTCAAACTGTGCTGCTCTTACATGGATTCGCTGGAACCCCGACGAGCGACTTTGCAGCACAGATACCGCGCTTACGAGAAGAGTATACTGTTCTCGCGCCGCATCTTCATGGTTACGGACAATCTTCCCATCGCACCTCCTACAGCACCGCGTATTACCGTGAAGATGTCGCCGACCTTATCACCCTTCTCGACGCTCTACAGCTTGAGCAAGTCAACTTGCTAGCGTTTAGCGATGGCAGTATCGTCGCCTTACTACTCGCGGCACTACATCCACAACGGGTCAACGCACTCGCCATACTAGGTGGACAGGCAACCGTTGACGAGCAAGACGCGCTAGCACTGCGGCAGTGGCTACTCGAACAACCAATCTCGGAGACATGGCAACGCGAATTGACACAACTACACGGAGACCCCTACTGGCGTTCGCTCCTACCCCTATTCGTCAAAGTACAAGAAGACCTTGTGCATATGGGCGGCGTGCTGATAACAGACGAAGAGCTTGCAGCAATCTCATGTCCCACACTGATAATGCACGGCAAACGTGACCGTGTGGTACGCGTCGAATACGCCTACGTATTGCATGAACACATCCCACAATCGCATTTACTCATTTTCGATGCGGGTCACGCCGCTCACTTGCGCTACGAGCGAGAGTATACCGATACGGTTATGCGCTTCTTTATAACAAAATAGTCCTACCTAGCAATAATCAGCATGACGAAACGTGGTATGCTATGAGAGAATTTATTCATTGTTCTCTGTAGCTGAGGAGTTGTATGCCGATGACAACCGAGAAGGTTGCAATTATCATTCCCGCGTTAAACGAAGAGCTTGCCTTGCCACCGCTACTGGCTGAGATTCCCCCCGATAGCATTCAGGAGATATTTGTGGTCGATAATGGTAGCACCGATGCAACGGCTAGAGTTGCGACCGAGGCAGGTGCCACCGTTGTCTCCGAGCTGCAACGCGGCTATGGTCGTGCCTGTTTACGAGGTTTCCAGGCGGCACAAGCAGCAGGAGCCGACATTCTTGTCTTCATGGATGGCGATGGTAGCGACGACCCCGCCGACCTTGCGAGAATGCTCGCCCCAATTCTTGAGAGACGTGCTGATTTTGTAATCGGTTCACGTATCAGTAAGCGAGCAGAGCGGGGAGCTATTCTCGCACAGGCACGCTTTGGTAATTGGCTAGTCAGTAGCATGATTCGCCTGTTCTATGGGGCACACATTCATGATATCGGCTCGTTTCGCGCCATTCGCAGCACGTCCCTAGAAGCCCTGGATATGCAAGAGATGACCTACGGCTGGCCCGTCGAGATGGTCGTCAAGGCTGCTCGTGCTGATTATCGCATTCTTGAGATGCCCATTCACTACCGCAAGCGTAGTCATGGACAGTCCAAGGTCGCAGGCACTATCGCAGGGAGCATCAAGGCCGCGTACTACATGCTGAGTACAACACTCAAATACGTTGGTACAAAGCAGAGCATGCATCTTTCACTGGTACAGGAGGCGCAGAAGACGCATGCCTGATACTGCTCTCGTTGTGATGGCTCGCTATCCCGAATTGGGCAAGACCAAAACACGTCTCGCACGTACCCTCGGCGAAAAGGAAACGCTTGGCCTGTATCGTGCATTTCTCGGCGACATCGCACAACGCCATGCTGGGCAGGCGTACACGCTGTGTTGGGCGTACACGCCGTCTGATGCTGATTACCAGGAATTGGTAGCGACGCTTGCGCCAGCTTATGCAACCTCCATGCGCTGCTTTCCACAGCAGGGACCGGAGTTAGGGACCCGTATTCATAATGCATTCTATTGGACACAGACGCAGGGTTTTACCTACACTATTCTCATCGGCTCGGACTCACCGCAGATAACGCGGGAAATTGTCGTCAAAGCGCGACAGGCACTCAACGAGGTGGATGTGGTGCTTGGACCGTCCGATGACGGAGGGTACTACTTGCTTGGTATGCGTGCCGCGCACGATGTTTTTAGCGGTATTCCAATGAGTACCGATGTTGTAACACAAATGACTCTTGAGGCAGCACACCGTCAAGAGCTAACCACTCGCCTTATCGACTCACTCTTCGATGTAGACGAGCTACCCGACCTGATGCGACTGGCGGAAATGCTTCAGCATGATGCAACGCTCGCACCCGTTACCGCCGCTTATTTGGAAACTATGAGGAGCTTTCATGACAACTCTACAAACAACACCCGTGATGACGCTGCCACGCTCAATCTACATCGAGCCAACCAGCCGCTGTAACGAGTTCTGCCAGCAATGCCCACGTACACTACTCTCGCGCGAAGATGACCGCGACCTGAGCTACGACAACTTTCTTCGCATTGTGGAGCAGTTTCCGGTGCTTGACCGCGTCGTGTTGCATGGGCTGGGCGAGCCGCTGCTCAATAAAGACTTGCCACGCATGGTGCGCTACCTCAAGGATCGCGGCACCTACGTTCTCTTCAACTCAAACGGTATCGCACTAACCGAGAAACGTGGTCAAGCCTTGATTGATGCAGGACTCGACGAGTACCGTCTCTCTATGGACGGCTCAACGCGTGAAATGTACGCTCATGTACGTGGCGTCGATGCCTTCGATAAAATCTGGCGCAACGTGCGTGCCTTCATCCAGATGCAGAGAGCGCAGGATGCCACCAAACCCGTCCTCTCCGTCTGGTTCACCGCCATGCGCGAGAACCTGCACGAACTGCCTGGACTCGTCGAACTAGCGGCTGATGCAGGCGTCAAAGAGGTCTACATGCAGCGTCTGGTCTACTTTGAGGAGGGCTTAGCCGCGTCGAAACAGGCTCTTTTCCGCCGCTCATCAAGGGAAGAGCTAGACCTTGTACGTAAGTGCGAGGCACGTTGTAAGCAGCTCGGCATTCGCTTCAACGCTGCTGGCTCGGCAACACCTGTCGAGAGCCTCGTGCGCGACTTTGGGGATCGTCCGTGGTCTGGTTGCAATCGCCCCTACACATTGACATACATCACCTCAAGCGGCAACGTCCTCTCGTGCTGCTTCGCTCCCTTCGGGCACAAGAGCGCACGCGAATACAAAGAGGAGCGCGTGCTGGGCAATGTCTTCGAGCAATCCATCGAGGAAATCTGGCACGGCGAGACCTACGAGAACTTCCGTCGCGCCTTCGAGAGCGACCATCCCGCCAAACATTGCTCACAATGTGGCCTGAATTGGAGCTATTGATTTTTTAGAAACAAAGAGAACACTGGTGGGAATAGTGGG
>CAXUGH010000069.1:6554-12096 GCA_964250365.1 uncultured Ktedonobacteraceae bacterium | reverse complement strand
AAAAAAAAAAATCCACTTGTGGTACCATGGGGGGGCCGCCCCCGCGCCCCCCCGAACTTTTCCCACCAGTGTTCTCTTTGTTTCCGCTCGAATGATGGCATCTCATCAAGAACGTGTTATAATATGGAAAGATTTAGAATTCTTCCCACAAAAATAATGCCATGATTTGGAGTGTGCATAAAACGATGCTTACCGATTTACTCTATTATTTTACCTTCTATCTTGTCCTGCCAGCGGTCTATATTTGTGTTACAGGACCACTGGAAACGCTACTTCACGAGCTGGCACACGCACTCACAAACCGACTTCTTACGAAACAACCAACGCAGGTCTATCTTGGCATCATTCCGCAGGACGACGACGTATATAACCCAACGAAGAAGCGACCACGCACACTCACGTTCACCTTGGGTGGCATCACCTTCAACATTAAGCCGTTTAGTGGTCCAATTGGCTTTGCCCACTGGAATCCCATCGATGAACATGAACTGTGGACCTATCTCGCTGGCCCACTCACTTCGCTGCTACTCGGCATTCTCTTCAGCATCACAACCTACCTCGCACGCTCACACACCTTCTCCATCTGGTACTACATCAATCAAGTAGCCGCGATTGCCGCGTATCTCCAGTTTCTCGGCACCATCATCCCCATCCGCTACCCTGCATGGTGGCCTCTCTACGCTGGCTATCCCAGCGACGGCTACCAGATATTGCAGATTATTCGAGCGAGAAGACAGACAATGCAACAGACGAATAAGATTATTTAAGAGCTTGTATCCAATTCTTGAGAACGGACACCAACTCCCCTTGCTCCTCGATAAACACCATATGACTCGAATGCTCAAAGACGTGTAATTGAGCGTTCGGGATATTGTGCGCCATCTCCTCTGCGCCAGCCATTGGCGTCACCCAATCATAGCGACCCTGTAGTACGAGTGCAGGTACTTTGATATCTTTCAGATAAGGGCGCAAATCGTATTCTTTACTGAGGGTGCCCATCATGTACGTTGCGATATCTATATTCATTGGTGTGCTGTTATAAAGGTCGGTCAGGTACTCTTGCTTGAAGCCTTGATGCCAGTAGAGTGGCATGATTTCTTCCTCGAAGCGTTTTAACTCAGCCTCGTTCGCCTGTCCTGTCGATTCGCGGTAGGCGATTTCGCGCAGTTCTTTGCCGCGTTCGCCCCCGACAAGCCGCTCCAAAGCATCGAGGTCATAGCCACCTGTCCAAGCTGGTGAAGTATCAAAGAGGACAATACCGGAGGCAAATTCGGGATGACGATGAGCAATGCTCAAAGCAACGAAGCCGCCGAACGATTGCCCCAGCACGATGGGATGCTCGATTTGCAACTCCTGGCACAGAAACACAATGTCATCCGCCATAATGCCTAGTTGATAATACTCGTGCGTGTGGCGTTGCGAACGACCACAACCGCGCTGATCGACATAGACCAATTGCGCGACCTCGCTCACCGGATCAAGCCAGGGCCGCAGATAGCTATGATCGAAGCCAGGACCTCCATGCAAAATAATCATCGTCGGCCTCTGCTCAAACTTAGCCGAGGCGTCCAGCCCACTCCCCACCACGTCAAAATAGAGTTCGGTCCCATTAACGTGTAGTTTCATATTGCGTATCCTCCTGTATCGTCCGTTGTACAACATCTTGCGTAGCTAGAGCAAGGTGTTCTCGATAGTTGCGACGACGTTGTAGACGCACCAGACCTTGATCCTGAGTAACTCTTCTGCCGAGGCGTACCATCAGGATAGTTCCCATTAGTACAGCCTCGGTTGTCGCCGCTGCCGATAGAGCAAAGGGAATCGCCAGAATGATGTCAATGCCATGAAATAGGCGCAGCAGCAATACGATCAGACCCCAGCGAATCGTCAGCGAAATCATGCCAGTAATCAGCGGTGTAGTGGTATCTTTGAGCGCAAAGAAGCCATTTGTTAGTAACTCGCCTCCGATAATTCCAGGCAAGCCTATCGAATAGGCTGATAGCGCAAGGTAGGTCAGTTCTGAGGAGTGGGCGTCGAAGGCACCATGCTGGAAAAGCAGCAGAATAATGGGCTTGCCAAGCAGCCAGAGGACAAATGTCGCGGGAATAGTCAGACCTATGCCTGCACCCATCACTTTTAAGGCCGTCTGTCGCATGCGAAAATAGCTCTTCGTCGTAGCCTGCGCCGCTAAATGTGGAAGGAGAGAAAGTCCAATCGCCTGCGCCACTAACGCATCAGGCAGCGAATACAGCAACTGTGCATTGTGAATTGCGGCAAGGCTCGAAGAATCAGGTAGATAAGACGAGAAGGCAGTATCGACAATAAAACCAACTGAGGCAATGACGACGGCTAGCACGTTAGGGACAAGCAGCTTCATCACGTCACGCAAACCAGGATTGCGAATATCCCAGACAAACGAGTAGCGAAAGCCCTGCTTCATCAGCGCAGGCACCTGCACAACACTTTGTAGTAACGCCGCAACAAGAATACCGTAGGTTGGACCATAGATACCCACACTCGGAATGACCAGCGACACAAGCAGACCGCCAATCATGCCAACGTTGTAGACAGCAATCGAGAGTGCGGGCAGCAGAAACTGACGTTTGCCATTGAGAATCGCGGTCAACACTGTTCCCAGCCCTAAGATAAGCGGTTGCACCAGAATGATACGTGTGAGAACAGTGGTAAGCTCTTGCTCGGAATGTGAATAGCCGGGGACGATAATCGAATTTACGAACGTCGGAGTGAGAAATTCACAGATGAAGGTGAAGAGGGTGAGCGCGACAAGCATAATATTGAAAACAAGACTGGCAAGCCGCCACGCCTCGCGTTTGCCGTAGTCCTTCTCATGTGAGAGAAACACGGGAATAAAGGCATGTATCAAGGCTCCACCCGCGATAAGATTGAAGAGCGTGTCGGGGAGACGCGCGGCGGCATAATACGCATTCGCCTCAGGACCAGTGCCGAACATCGCATTGAAGAGCATTTGGCGTATGACGCCGAGACCTCTCGATGCTAGCAGAGCCACCATGAGTAGCAAAGTAGCCTCGACGATGCTAAAACGGCGTAGCGAGAAATTCCCGCTGGGAAGAAAATTTCTGGGGTTGAACCGAAACGTCCTTCCACCCCACACTTTTCGTCGGGTCATCGCTTGTACAGGAACACCAGGAGTTTCCGGTGTGGGCGAGGAAAGTGTAGTGTTCCTCTCTACAATTGGAGCAATCTGCTCTGACTCAGGCACTTCGTGTGAGATGGTAACGCCTCCTCCTGCTTACAGCAGAGTAATATATAGTCATTATACTGGTACTTCTATAAAAGTCTAGTAAATAATGGAAAAAGTACCACCGCTCGTTCGCTAATTTTCATGCGAAGACTCGCCGCCTTCAGCGTCCTAAAGAAAGATATCTTGAACTCCAGACAAGGGCTGCAGCCCTTGTCTGGAGTTCAAGATATCTTTCTTTAGGGCAAAAGAAAAAGGCTGGCGGGGGTGCCAGCCTTTTATCAAACGCTATAACTACGCCTGAACCGTGACCTTTGAGCGGCGACGGCTAATTGAACCACCCTTGCGGCCCGCCGCCTGTGCCTCTTCGCTTGTCCACTTGTGAGCTGTGCCTAAAGCATGAGCGGCCTTACCACCCTTGCTAGCAATCTCACGTTTCTTTTCTGATGTCATCGAAGCAAAACCGCGACCACGCCCTTTTTGTACCTGCATTGTGTTTCTCCTGTTCCATTTTTCAGATATATCCTATCTTACTGTTGTGTAAACACATCTAAACAAAATAGCGTTTACCTTGTCATAAGAGCATATCTGTAAAATGCGTTTTGTACGACTTTTTTTCCTAAATCAGTTCTGGTGACTCCCACCAGTAAAAGCATAACAGGTACGTTGTATTAGTTCAAGTCATCCATTGAAAGTATAAGCGTTCTCTAAGGAAGCCTCATCCTTTTTTAAGGAAAAGATGAGCTAATCTCCCCTCTCACGCTTGTTTTTTCCTTGAAGGAAAGGTTCTACCTTATAATTTTCTAATAAAATGATGAGGTGGAATATAAGAGAAAAAATACAAAAATGTCACTAGAATCGTAGGTATACTAGGAGAAATACCACTTTAATTACTCTATGCTACGACTCCGCGTCAATTGCTGAATAAGTTCAGCCATATCATCAAGAGAGAACGGCTTTTCAAGAAGGCTTACATGAAGGTCTTGCAACATATCTTCATTACTAAGAGTTGCCGCCGTTGTCAAAATAATGGGAAGAGAGTTGAGGAAAGGACGAAGACGGATCTGCTGTATGACCTCTAAACCGGATTCGTTACCGGCAAGCCGCAAGTCCGTAATCAGCAGGTCAATAGATGCACCATTAGCGGAAGAGGTGAGAGCCTGAAGACATTCTGCTGCATTGCCGTAGCTTGTCACCTCATATCCTTCGTCTTGTAACACCAGAAGAAGCATTTCCTGAATTGCTACATCGTCTTCCAGAACACCTACATGCATAAGCTCAATCCTTTTCTTCCCAAGAATTTTTGCGATTTTCTTTACTATCACTATAACAAACTGGACAGTTTTTCGCAAGAGCTATACATTTCGCTAGAGATTTCTTGAGTTTTTGTAGTTTCTGCAAGGGAGCTTCTTGGAAGCGTAAATGAGACGCTCGTGCCCTGCCCTTCACTACTACTTAGCGAGATCGAACCGTTCATCGCTTCAACCAGCGTTTGTGCAATGTACAAGCCCAGCCCTAGACCAGTAACAGCACGTTGATCTCTCTGTGTACTCCGCTCGAACAGGCGAAATAGGGTGGGTTGCTGAGAATGGGGAATTCCCATGCCCCAATCGCGTACTGTAATCGACGAAGCCCTACGATAACTGCGTACCGTGACCTCTATCAAGCCGCCTTCTGGCGAGTATTTTACTGCGTTCTCTATCAGGTTCGTCAGCACCTGCTGTACTCTGTCGGGATCAGCCCACAACAGCGTTATTTGTGCGTCAGGGCGAAAGCGAATGGAATAACGCTCGTCATTCTGCTGATCGACTCTATCCTGCATCATCTGCACCACATTTCGACACAGAGAGACGATATCTACCCATGTGTGACACAAGGCAACCTGTCCATGCTGTATTCGTGACACATCGAGCAGGTCATTGACAAGGACCTCCATATGCTGCGTCTGCTCCATAATTCCGTTGAGGTAATGACGCTGAAGGTCAGGCGTGATATCTGATTGTGTCGAAGCAATAGCTGTATTCGTAGTGCCATACGCCTGTAACAAACCAGCGTAGCCTTTAATAGCAGTCAAGGGCAAACGCAAATCATGCCCCACCAGCGATACCAACGTCTGTTGTTCTGAGAGTTCAACACTTGCTTGTAAAGAATCCTTCTCTTGAACGAGCCTACTCCTCTCTTGAACATACTCCAGCGCAGCATCGCAGAGCAGTAACTCTATCTCACATGCAATCGCAGGAATTGCCTGCTCTAATAACATACACTCACCGCGCAGAAATCCATTCTGCTCCGCATGCCAGCATATCAGAACGCCAAGCAAACCAG
>CAXUGH010000069.1:0-6454 GCA_964250365.1 uncultured Ktedonobacteraceae bacterium | reverse complement strand
GCGTTGCGCGATAGCATGTAAAGGTGCCTCTATATTCATCTGCTGTATCCCCTCTTAACTATGTGATGTCAAAGTCATTTTTAGTATAGAGAGGTTTCCAACAAGCGAGGGGTGATTAGTTAAACCAAAACTTTTGGCTTCGGAATCGGTCGCCCTAGCAACTCATTGGCCTCAATCCAAGCCTGAATAGCCTCTAACCCATTCCTGACAGCCTCCTCATGTGTGTCTCCATGCGTTCGGCATCCTGGAAGTTCGGGAACATCGACAAGATAGGTTTGAGCTTCCACTCCACTGAATAATCATCGAATAGCGGTCATAAAGGTGTCTTCTCATTTGCGCTTTTCCTGCTTTCTTTAGCCTTATCACCTACCATACTACAAGCCTCCAAATAGCAGCAGTTGTTTTACCCTTGACAACTCATTGCTAACAAGCTATAATACTAGCATACTAGTAATAAATGGATTAGTAAAAAGGAGTAGACCATGCCACAAGAGAAACAGCAATTCAATGTGTACCTCACACCCGATACGATCAAACGTATGAAGCACCTTTCGGTTGATGAGCAGCTTTCTTTGTCTGATCTCGTCGAAAGAGTTTTTATTGCTCACCTATCAAGGACTACGGAGAACGATATGCCAGAAAGAAACTTACAGGAGACACAGGAAAACGAATCATTACGCTTACAGCCAATGGTGCATGTTGAGAACATGGCTGCGGCACTGGACTTTTACAGTAAGCTTGGTGCGATAGTTCTTCACGGTAGCCGCGATGGAGATTGGGCACTGCTTCGCTTCGGTAGCACTGAACTGGGTTTACTGGCGCATCCCGCTAATCCAGAGCAGAATGAAGGTACGGTTGAACTCAATTTCGAGTATGAGGATTCACTTGAAGAGTTGGAGAAGAAACTGCGTGCCTCCGGTATTACCATAGTGCGCCCAACGGGTGACGAGGGATTTGGCTACCAACTTCAACTCGAAGGACCTGATGGTATGTTGGTCAAAATTAATCAGACCGATCCGCAGTTATACAGTTAGCGATCAATGAGTTGTCGCCTTCTCTTCGTGCAAGGCGACAACTGGCGTTAGAGGAAGTGTAAAGTGGAACGTTGATCCCTGCTTCACAGCACTTTCCACCCACACACTTCCTCCGTGTAACATCACAATCTGGCGCACAATGGGTAGCCCCAAGCCCGTTCCTCGTATATGGTGATTTGTTTCTACACCTCCTCGATGATAGGGAATAAATATTTGCTCCAACGCCTCCGCAGGAATACCGATGCCGGAATCCTGCACAGCTACATGCAACATGTCTCCTTCTCTCTTGCTGCTCACGAGAATGTCCCCACCGTCCGGCGAATACTTAATCGCATTCGATAACAGGTTCGTCATCACCTGAATCAGTTTATCGCGATCTGCCTCAAGCGGTGGAATGTGTTCATCCAGTTGACACCGCAGCGTATGGTGTGCAGAGGAGGCTTGCACGCGTGCAACGGTCTCACGGAGGAGAGTGTTGCAATCTACCTCCTCTTTGTGCAAAGTCAACCTACCCTCGTACATCTTCTCCAGGTCAAGTACATCGTCGATCATGCGATGCAGCCTGAGAGACTCTTCATAGATATCGTTCGCGTAGTCCTTACTCTCTGTCGGCTCCAGGTTTTCGTCTCGTAGCAACTCGCTAAAGCCAAGAATGCTGGTCAATGATGTGCGGAACTCATGACTCACGGTGCTAATAAAGATGCGTAATCGCTGGTTCACCTCGATGAGTATACGCATCTGCCTACGCTCCTCGATATCAGTATAGGTAGCAAACCAGAGGTGAGTTTGTTGAATCCTCATCGGCAATACACGCACCATATGGCGGCGGTACACTCCGTCGGAGGCGTGTCGAAGGCGATATTCGGTTTCAAATGGCTCTTTAGCAGTCAACGTATGCTGCCAAAGTGCATTGCATTGCTGTTGATCCTCTGGATGAACCAGCGACATCCACGACTGGCTCTGTGCAAGCGTGAGACCAGAATAGTCTAACCAGCGCTGGTTGCAATACTTCATAGAGCCACTTGCAGTCATCGTACAAAGCATATGAGGTATAACATCCGCAAGAATACGAAATTTCCGCTCACTATCAGCAAGAGCCTCTTGCTGCTGCAACAACGTGTCCACCATAGAATTAAACGCCTGTCCCACTTGCGTAAACTCTTCATGCCGAAGAGACGTAGCGCGAGCATGTAAATCTCCCTGTACAAGCTTGAGCGCGGTTGTCTGCAAGACAAGCAACTGCTGCTTCGTTTCAGCTAGGCTTCGACTGAAGATAAACCAGCAAAGCGCAAACAGTAACAGAATAAGAAGCGTCGTAAATACAAAACTTCCCAGGTTGAGTCGATAGGACACTACTCTTTGTGCCGCGTTGTGCTGATCAAGTAGCAACTGCAAATGGGCAACGGATTGACGGAAGCGATCAAACAGGGCTTTTCCTTGAGCAGCCGTTTGCTCTCGGCGCGGCGTTACAAAATTGTGTGACTGGATAAGACGAATTTGTATCAGAGCAAAAGAGGTATACCATGTTTGGGCGCGGATATTCACTTGAGTAAGTTGCCGTTGACAATCAGAAAACGCACCCGTTTGAAGCAATGACTGCAACGCAGGTAGAGTAGTTTTATAATCCTGTTGTCCCTGCGAGAAGGGTTCAAGAAAAATTGAGTTGGCAGTCGCTACATAGCCGCGCACCCCTGTTTCCTGGTTAATCATGGCATCTAGCAGAATATCAACATCTTTATTTAAAGCTAACTGCTGAGTATTGATTGTATCAAGATAGTTGGTGGTAAGCGTTGTGATGACTCTGCTCGTGAGAATTACAAGCAGCAGAATGCTAAAGACAAGCCCAAAACGCCAGCGGAACTGTCCGATCAGACTAGATGGTTGTCTCTTCGTTCCCCCCTGCAACATAACTCTTCGTCCTTCTGTAAGACTCTAATTAGTACATCTTTGCTCACATACTCATTATAGAGTAGAGGTACAATTCCACGCTTCAATGCAAGTCAGTCCATTAGTCCCATATATTTTTTCTTGCACTGTATACTGTCTTTAGAAGGTTAAAAAGGACGTTTAGAGGGTATGGAGCGGGGATACTCCTTTCATTGCTATACTCTCACATTTCGTTATAGAGGGATACGAGATGACTATGTTGGTGGGGAAAACGCTCGGTGGGTATCGCTTGATACGCCTCATCGAGAGCGGTGGAATGGGTGACATCTATTTGGCCCAACATGCGCGAATTGGACGAAAAGTAGCAATCAAGGTCGTGTGCGGTGATTTACGCGCGGTACCAAACACGCCAGAAGGAAGACAGGCGGCAGTACGTTTCGAGCGCGAGGCACAGGCGGTTGCGGAGTTAGACCACGAAAATATTCTGCCTTTGTATCATTTTGGCGACGAACGCCTGGATGGAGACGGATTACCAATCACCTATCTTGTGATGCCCTATCTCTCCGAAAAATCACTCTGGAACTGGCTGCAACAACGCACGCAACAATTCGGTTTTGGCTGGCCTATTTCAGCGGAGGAGGCGGGCTACTATCTATTACAAGCGGCAGCCGCCCTACAGCATGCCCACGACAACGGCATCATTCACCGCGATATCAAGCCAACAAACTTTTTGATTCGTGTCGAACGCGGTCCACTCAAGAGCGGGCAACCGGCCTATCTCACAACTATCTTTCCGCACGGCAGACCGCATCTCCTACTGGCGGACTTCGGACTAGCCGCGTTCTACCGTAGCGGTCGCTCACTGCACCGTTCGGTTGGCACGCCGCTCTACATGGCACCAGAGCAGTTCGACGATCCATCGCTCGCCACCTCCATTCAGGTAGGACCAGCGGCAGACCAGTATGCGCTCGCGGTCATGATGTATCAACTGATGACGGGTCACGCCGTTTTCGAGGGTACTGCGGCTCAACTCTCGCACCATCACCATCATACGGTGCCGACACCGCCTAGCGTAGCGAATCCTTTGCTACCTCCAGAGATTGACGAAGTATTTCTCCGTGCGCTCTCTAAGAAGCCAGAGCAACGTTACCCAAACATTCTCTCGTTCGCACGCGCCTACGACGCAACGTTACAGAGAGTACTGCAAACGCGCCAGCTACGCGCCCATAACCGTGATATCGAGACACCACGCGAATTTACGAAACAGACGCGCGTTATTACAACACGTACCAGGCATCAGGAAGCAAGAGCAACACTTCCCCGTCAAACGCTGAACTCCGTCATAGTTCCAGCACCCGCGCCACGACACGCACACAACATCACCGCGTCAACCAGCGTTGCCGTCTTAGAGGAGAAGCCGATACAGAAGTCTGCTCTCTTGCTACAGGAGCGAGTCAACCCTACAATTGAATCAACGCTATCGCTTCCCAACGTTCATTCGCAACGCAACAGTATTATGCGCGTCTTCTCTGAGCCATCCAGCTTTGGCTTCTTCATGCTCGGCATTATCCTACTCTTATTATTAGTAATTGGCTTAATGGTAGCAATGCTTTACTTAGGACATGGACACTAAAATTTTATTAAGCAGAATGAAAGCAATAAGCCCTGTGCGCGACGCGCACAGGGCTTATTGCTTTCGTCATTTTTATTATTGCCCTATGAAATGCGTCCTCGCATTTTCAGATATTGCCTTCTAAAAAAGAAAAAACCGGAAGCCAGTAGAGGAATAACGTAAAGCAACAAAAGGACAATTTCTATCTGATCATGATATGGTTCATTCTGAACAAAAGCTAAAGGACCATTATTCAATATTAGAGCGTTAGGAAAACTCAAAATCGCACTAATACCGAACAATATTCTATATTGTGTATACCAGTGAATGCTATCGGATTGATGTCCTTCCTGTGCTTCATGCAACATTTTTACGCCTTTATATATTGCCCAGGGACCTATCAGCAAAGGTATCGCTAAAGAAAAGATAACAGGCTGATGAAAAACCATTGAGGCAATTACGACAAGAAAAAATCCTAAAGCAAAAATTAAACTAACACCATCAATATTGCCGTTCGTCGCTCGATACGCCTCACGAAATGTCGGTCGTTTGATATCGGTGGGTTCGTTGGGATGACTTCGCTTATAAACACGTCTTGCAGCAAAACTTATTAACAAGCTTGCACATATCACAAAGAGCGCAACAAATACATAGTAAATCCAAGAAAGATGATAAACAAAAATGACAAGTGTTGCTTCAAAGGCTAGGAAAGAGCTAATCATTAAACCTGCTGAGTAAATTCTTCTATCATAACGGAAAGGCAAATTTGTCGCTTTCACCTTGCCCCAGAGACTCAATCCCATAAAGACACACACAGCTAAAGCAAGTATTGTTGCTACCCCAAGAATTATCAATTTATCCATCTCATTCCCCCTTTAATGGCACGAAGTTACTAATCTTAATATAATAATTCTTCGTAGGGACCAGATTTATCGCGTCCGCAGCCGATTTATCGGCTATAGGTCAATACAATAAATCATAGGCGATAAATCTGGTCCCTACGAAAACTATCGAATCAACATTGGCAGAATCGTAGGTTTCCTATTTATTTTCTTTCTGAGTTCGTAGCCATACTGCTCTAAAGATAAAGAATGCCCCCAAAGCTGTAAACAAAATAAGTCCCAATTCCAATATAGCCAGTATAAGCTCTATTTGAGTATGAGTTATTTGAATGAATGCCACAAAGATGTATCCAAGCATAAGAAGTATCGAACCAAGAGGTTGCAGAATTGTAGAATTATGATACCAGTTTCTCCAACCATTTCCAGCTAAAGCTATGCTTAATGTAAAAGCAGAAAAACCGAATGCTAGCACAGCAATAACTATCAAAAAGTATGGCACAGTAGTAAAAAAACTTCCCATGTCTAATAGACTCCTTATTGTATCAATTTATCCATCTTATTTCCTCATTAGAATGTTTTGCTCTTCTCTTTTGCTTCCCTTTGTAGCCCTATCACTCTAATATAGAGGAACAAACTTATCATCGCACTTGCGAAGCCTATAAGTATAGCAATGAAAGCAAGAATGTCATTGTGTTTATAAGTCAAAAGGAAGATTACGTCACAGATGAAAAATAATCCTGATAGGACTCCTCCTATTGGTTGTAATATAGAGGTTTTATGATACCAATCCACCCACTGCTTTAATGGCATTCTGCCGAGTGCAATAGCGTTCAAAAGAAGCGTTAAGACACCAATTGTGAGTACTAAATAAGGTGCGATAGTGGTAAAATTAAAATTTACCATGTTCAATAAACCCCTTTTTTTGAGCATGTTGCATCATGACACACCAGTATAAACGGAAATCAGGCAAGTGTAACAAATTTCAATGCATGTGTTTATCTATACACGAAACAAAGCTATTGCAAGATGCAAAGGAGATTTATCTGCCTCCAATAAAACATCCGCACCTCGCTGCTAGC
>CAXUGH010000068.1:5875-19416 GCA_964250365.1 uncultured Ktedonobacteraceae bacterium | reverse complement strand
GTTATCTGTAACAATATACGGAAGAGGTGCCAGGAAAGATGCAAGAAGCTCTTCCTGGCACCTCTTCTAGCTATAGGACGACGGTTACTTTACGTTTCTTGCCACTCCGCAGGAAGCTAAGCGTGACTTTCTCACCCGCTTTGTGTTGACGGACGATACGCTGTAAATCGCGCGGCTCTGTTACAGCGATTTCATCGGCAGTGATAATCACATCCTGCCGTTTCAGTTCTGCAAGGTCGGCGGGTCCACCAGCGCGTACCTCTAGCACCTCCATGCCGAATTGCTGGCTAATGCTCAGGCTGCGTTGTAGCGTTGCATCCAACTTCACGCGCATGCCACCAATACCAAGCGAGATACCTGTCACCTGTGCCTCACGCTTCTGGCTAGCAATACGTGCAATCACGGCCTTCACGGTATCGAGCGGAACAGAGAAGCCAAGTCCCTGCGCCATCGGCATCATCGCGGTAGTAATACCAACGACGCGACCCGCGTTATCCACCAGTGGTCCACCAGAGTTACCAGGGTTGATTGGCGTATCAGTCTGGATAAGATGCGTCATTCTATGCACCCCTGGGGCCTCAAGCGTGCGATCCAGCGCACTTACCACACCAGCGGTTACTGTCCAGTTCAAACCATACGGATTACCAACAGCGATTACCAGTTGCCCCACGCGTAGCGGTGAGCGACCAAGTTCCGCAACGGGTAGATGATCGGCACCGATCCGTAGCACAGCGACATCGACGCTAGAATCGCTACCTACGAGTCCCGCGTCGAACTTGCGTCCATCTGCAAGCGTCACCTGAATGCGTTTGGCATGCTCGACTACGTGAGCATTGGTCAAAATCTGTCCATCGGAGGCAAAGATGAAGCCGGAGCCGAGACCACCATTGAATTCGGGAGTTGATCCATAAGAACGGCGGGAGCGTCCGCCTTCACGCTCTATATCAATACGTACTACGGTTGGCCCTACACGCTCTGCCGCTGTCGTGACGGCGTTCGAGTAGGCATCCAGAGCCTGTGCGTCCTTTTCATATATGCTCATACGTTTACATCGTACTTTCTTGTGGAACCCTTGATAGTGTCAAAGCGTGCGAGGCGACGAATCAATGAGTTTGATAGATATTCTATCACAAAATCCAATGAAAAGCTATTACAATATGTACTCATTGCCTGAGAAAAAGAGTATACTTTGTAGTAGAAAACTTGCCTTATATGCTATTCTTAGAGAGGCAAAACGACAGAAATTGAAGGGTTGGTGTGTAGTATGACGACATCAGATGTTCCACAAAATATTAATAAAGAGCAGGAAGTTCCTTCGCTATTTAGCGATTTCGATCTCTATCTGTTTGGGCAAGGGAAAAATTATCGCATCTACGATAAATTAGGTGCCCATCCTCGTGTTGTCAATGGGGTTACAGGAGTCAACTTTGCTGTTTGGGCACCGTCGGCACGTAGCGTTTCAGTGATAGGAGATTTCAATGACTGGAATCGGAGCGCAACGCTGATGCATCTCCGTCATCAAGAATTGGGCATATGGGAATGTTTTGTGCCGAATCTCTCCGTCGGTACTCATTATAAATACGCCATTTATTCACGCTACAATAACTATTCCGTCGATAAGACTGATCCTTATAGCTTCGCAATGGAGCTGCGTCCAAACAACGCTAGCATTGTCGCCGATATTCATCAACACGCATGGCAAGATAACGCGTGGATGGCGCAACGTGAGCAAGCGCAACGTACCAGTGCGCCTATCTCTATCTATGAAGTTCATCTAGGCTCATGGCGACACGTTCCTGAGCGACATCAGGAAGGCGCGGTAGAGGAAGACCGCTTTATGACGTACCGCGAGTTAGCACCAGCACTTACTGATTATGTCAAAAGCTTGGGCTTCACTCATGTTGAACTGATGCCAATTACTGAGTATCCATACGATGGCTCGTGGGGCTATCAGGTCACGGGCTACTACGCTCCGACTAGTCGCTTTGGAACGCCAGAGGATTTTCAATACTTCGTCGATTACCTGCACCAGCACGACATCGGTGTTCTGCTCGACTGGGTACCCTCACATTTTCCGAAAGATGGCAACGCGCTGAGCTACTTCGACGGTACGCATCTCTACGAATATGCCGATTCTCGTAAGGGAGAGCATAAAGAATGGGGTACCTATGTCTTCGACTATGGGCGGAGTGAGGTCAAGAACTTCCTGATTGCCAGCGCGTTGTTCTGGCTCCATGAATATCACATCGACGGCTTACGCGTTGATGCCGTTGCCTCAATGCTCTACCTTGACTACATGCGCGACTCAGGACAGTGGGTCGCAAATCAATATGGGGGTAGAGAGCATTTGGAGGCGGTCGATTTCCTGCGTCAGTTGAATGAGGCTGTCTACGGAGAGGAGCAGGGGTCGATCACGGTGGCGGAAGAGTCTACATCATGGCCTCTTGTCTCACGACCAACCTACGTCGGTGGACTCGGCTTTAGCTATAAATGGAACATGGGCTGGATGCACGACATGCTGGAATACATGCATCTTGACCCAATTTATCGCCGCTATCATCACAACAATATCACCTTTTCGCTGATGTACGCCTACTCGGAAAACTTCATCTTGCCGCTCTCACACGATGAGGTGGTGCATATCAAAGGCTCGATGATTAACAAAATGCCCGGCGACCTGTGGCAAAAGTTCGCCAATCTGCGCTCCTTCTATGGCTATATGTGGGGACACCCTGGCAAAAAGTTGCTCTTCATGGGCGCGGAATTTGGGCAATGGCATGAATGGAATTTCGCGGAAAGCCTTGATTGGCACCTGCTCACTCCCCCCAGTAATCCGCATCACGCCCAGTTGAGCGACTTTATACGAGAACTCAATCGCATGTATTCCCAGGAGCCTGCCTTGAGCGTATTAGATACAGACGAGAAAGGCTTCGCGTGGATAGACCCACACGATTCGGATAACAGCGTTATCTCATTCATGAGACGTAGTGGTAAAGACGAGGAAACACTTGTCTTTGTCTGCAATTTCACGCCTGTTCCGCGTCATGGCTATCGTCTAGGCGTGCCGTTTGAGGGGAACTACTACGAAATACTGAATAGCGACGACGCCCGTTACGGTGGCAGCGGCTTAGTGAATAAACAAGTCCTGACGAGTGATCCTATTCCATGGCAGTCCTGTCCACACTCTGTTGTCTTGACCCTCCCTCCACTTGCGACAGTGGTGCTTAAAGGACGTCCGACACAGGCACTTCCAAACAATACACCTGAAATTTCACATAGAGAATCGAGTAAGAATGAGTCGTAATAACGGAAAATATTCTAATCTGAACAACAACAATAGAAGAGCGAATGAACGGTATCGTTCACAGAGAAGCAAAAATCATGCAACAACAGAGGACGAACGTCTACTCAATCGTCCCGCGCAGCCGCTGGTAAGCCCAACAGCACCGATACCGCAAGAGCAGGTTTCGCAGGAGGAGCATGCCTTTGATCGAGCCATGAACTTCGATTTTACGCTCACCGATCCGTGGCGTGTGATGCGAATTACCAGTGAGTTCGTTAACGGCTTTGACGCTCTGGCACACATTCCGCCTGCCGTCACCATCTTTGGCTCGGCCCGTACCAAACCTGATAACCCAGAGTACGCATCGGCGACGGAAACAGCTCGTTTGCTGGCAAAGGCGGGTTTTGCGATTATTACAGGCGGTGGTCCTGGTGTGATGGAGGCGGCGAATAAAGGAGCGCAGGAGGGCGGAAATCTTTCGATAGGCTGCAATATCGAACTTCCCTTCGAGCAATCGTCAAACCAGTACCTGGACATCTCAGTAGACTTCAGCTACTTCTTTGTACGCAAAACCATGTTTATCAAGTATTCCGAGGCATTTGTCATCTTCCCCGGTGGCTTTGGTACAATGGATGAGCTATTCGAGGCGTTGACGCTGATTCAGACGAAGAAGGTGAGCAACTTTCCAGTCATCCTTTACGGTTCTAAGTATTGGAGTGGCCTCGTCAACTGGATTAGTGAAACAATGCTACACGAAGAAAAAATATCAGCAGAAGACCTGAAGTTACTGTGTGTCTCGGACAGCCCCGAAGAAATCTGTACATTAGTCTGTGACGCGTACAAAGAGAACTATCGTCGGGAGCGAGAGCGGGAACAAGGGCCGCACTATTATAACAAGTCTATTCGCTGATTTATGCTAGGGATACGACGGACGCCCACGAGGGGCTACCCTACTATACATGACGTGCAAAGCACGCAAAACCGTCATATAGTAGGGTAGCCCCTCGTGGGCGTTCGTCCGTTCAATTACCACGTTATTTTGCCACCCAGCCACAATCAACAAGCAAGTCACTTCCCGTCATAAATGAAGCAGCATCACTTGCCACAAAGAAGATCGTTTCGGCAATCTCGCGTGGTTCAGCCCAACGCTTGAACGCCTGCTCTTCCTCGCGGGTGCGCTTGACTTCCTCGAAAGAACGGCCTGAGCGTTGCGACTCTAATGCCACATCTGAGCGCAGCATCGGCGTGTCCACCGAACCAGGGCTAATTGAGTTGACGCGGATGTTATCTGACGCCACTTCCCAGGCTAAAGCGCGTGTAAAAGAGAGTATTGCACCTTTGGTCGCGCCATAGATTGCATGATCCGTCTGCCCCACATGACCAGAAACGGAGGCCAAGTTGACGATACTGCCACTTTTTTGTGTTTGCATAATCGGCAAGACGTGTTTACAGAGCAGGAATGTGCCACCCAAATTCACATTCACAACTCGCTGATACTCGCTCCACTCTGTTTCAACGAGAGGTTTGACGAGTACCATGCCAGCGACGTTGAGCAATGTGTCGATACGACGGAAGCGTTGTTGAACAGCGGCTATCGTTGTCTTCACGCTTGCCTCATTCACGATGTCGCACTGATAGAAATCGCAATCGCCACCCAAACGGTTGACATCATCACAGACCTGTTGGCCTGCGTCAAGCCGATCAAGAGCCGCGATTGCGTAGCTGCGTTCGACAAATAGTCTAAGCGTTGCCTCGCCGATGCCTTGAGCCATGCCAGTTATGAGGGCAACGCGTTTTGTTGGCTCACTCATCTCGCACCCCGATACCCAGTATCTGCCTCGCCTCTGCCCGCGTCGCAATTTGTCTTCCCAGACGGCTAGCGAGATCGGCGACCTCCGCGACCAGGTCGTGCGTCGCTACGACCTGCCCATTGATGTAGGGATAATCCTCTGTGCCCACACGCACATGATCGCCTTGTAGAATTGCGGCAGCCAGGATAGCTTTCTGTTCTGACCCCATAATACTTACGTTGATGACGCTTCCTTCTGGCATCAACCGACGGCGATACAGATATTCTTCCATCGTGGGCGGCGACCATGAACCGCCGGGCCAGCCGAAGAAGAGAGTGGTGAAGTATGGCGCGGGAAGAAGCCCCTTGCCAATCAAAAATTGCATGTTCCAGATGGAGCCTGCATGCCAGACTTCGAGTTCTGGCTTGACAGAGTACTGATTACAGAGAGACATATACTCTTCCAGTTCCTCACGAGGATGCAGCACATGCACATCCAAACCAGTAAACGCCTCGTCGTGGTGGCTGACAATCATTGAGACCATATCGGCATGCTCCGTCCAGACCTCGATACGATCAGGAATGGGCAAGCTTGACATACCACATTGAACGACTAATCCTGTATGCTGATGCAGAGTGCGAATAACTTGTGTCCACATTCCTTGTGCATGAATATGAAATATGCGTGCGCCAGCTTGCTCGCATAATCTGGCCTCGTCGGTAATCTCCTCTACAGTATGCGGATAAGGCACGTCTGGCGAGAGCCAACAGATATTCGGTGTAGCGGTAATAATTAACGGATTCACAGGCCTAGTTACCTCTTTCCTTAGCAGGAGAAACACGATTGCAGAAAACGAAACGGTTGCAACGTTCTTTCTCACCATATCACAGCACTGCTATATGTTAGGCACCTTGAGTGCCATCACAACGCAACTTGTGATAAAAAATAGAGCAGAGACGACGAAAAAGATGATGAAACTGGTAAGCGTTGGCGCACCCTGAAAGTTCAGAATGACACCGAAGATCGGCGGTGCTATACCATTGGCAACTCCTGTAGCAAGATTCGCGTATGCCATGTATTTGCCCGCCTCTTCGATTGGCACTAAATCACTTGAGAGAGCAGTATCGACGCTAAGAATCACTCCATTTGATGCGTTATAGAACGACGAGAAGATGATGAAAACCAGGAAGGTTGTCGCAAATGGAAAAAAAAGCCCGACAACGCTCGCAATGACCACAGAGATGATGATAATGTTGCGGCGTCCAAATTTATCAGAAAGAGAGCCTGCACCCAGCGCAAAAATCACACTAATCACCAGACCGATGAGTCCTGATATCTGAATGGCTGTTGCCAGCGCATCCGTTGCTGTGATATGGATAATAGCCTCAAGATAGTAGACTCCGAAAAACTGGAAGCCAGAGACACCCATATAAATCAGAAAACTTCCAAAGACAAACCAGAAGAAGACACTGATACCAGGGCGTTTCTCGATATGGAACATTTCTGCCAGTACCGCTTTCAGCTTAATCGGCTTGGCATCTAACATCGGCTTGTCGTAGTGACGCATGGCGAATACATTCAGCAACGTCGTAACCGCGTAGAGAACCGCAACAAGAATATAGCCAACACTCGCAAGGTGTGCGGCAAAGAGTGCCGTCACTCCACCAACTCCAATAGCCGCGCCAATTATCGTAAACACACCTTTGATACCAGCACTGATACCGCGCTGGTTCACAGGAACAAAGTCGGCGAGCGTGGGCTGCCATGCACCGGAGGCTACATTGGTAAAGAACTGCATTCCAAAGTAGGCTAGACAGACACTGAAGAGCGAGAGCGGCACGAAGACGGGTATGAGGAGAAATGGTAGCGTTAAAAGCATTCCTATCACAAGCGTTGGTCGGCGTCGTCCATAACGGCTGTTTGAGTGATCGCTGAGAATGCCCGCGATAATATTCACGATCACCGCGATCCCAATTGCCACACCAACAAGAACACCCAGCACGATGCCCTTAGTCGCCTCCGATGTAACGGCCTCGACCTGCACTGGCAAGATGTAGATGTTATAGGAAAGCCAGACAACATTTACTCCCAGAGCAAAAAAGCTTGTCATTATGAGCGCGGGCATAGACAAGCGCTTCGTCGGCGTCGAAATTGCTGAAATAACAGACATGGATGTCTCCTTTATGTATGAGACCTTCGTCGTTTTGAGCTTTTTAGAACATCAATTTCTGCAATTTCATTAAATCTTCCTGTGCGCCCTGAACCTTGATTCTCCGTGTCATATAAGCTGTCATGGGATTCACCTTTTTGTCCATGATACCAGCCAACACATCAGTATTAGCGGTTGTCTTAATATCGGGCTTCTCTATCGTTTTCTCTTCGAGAGTTGCATTACCATTGACAATGGTCATCACAAAAGTTTGCTTTGTATCAGGAAACTCGAACAGCAGAGTCTTGGTGAAGTCTTTGAAATAGTCCCGATTGGCGGGATCAGTGAAACGCTCCTGGACGCGCTGCAAATAGGGAAGAATGTCTGCCATGAGAAATAGTCCTTTCACTACGTAATGTACTTTATTGAGAAACTGGAACAGCTTTTCCTTTAGTGATTGATGTATAACCAGCCTCGGCTACCTGAATTGCATGATACCCGTAGAGCGGATTGATTCTAGGAAGTCGATTCTCGATAATCGCCTGGACAAAATCCTGCACCTCCGCAATCATAGACAGGTACTTCCAGGCCAGTGGCTCGTAAGGAACACTATCCAGAGGCGTACCATCAACATCATCAGAGCCATGAAAATGCATTACAGGTGGATTTGCCAGTTGATCGACGATCAGTGACCCCTTACTGCCGTGAATTTCCAAGCGTTCGGTCCACGGTGCTTCGACAACACAACTCTGCGTGGTTTCAAAGACAGCTCCATTCATCAAATGACCAAAGGCAACTGTGTGGTCATCGACAACGCTTTCAGGAATGACTTTGTAAGCGATAGCCTGAATATCGCGCACGCCGCCAAAGAGCCACTTCATCAGGTAAAAAGAATGCACACCTGAGTCCAGAAGAACCCCTAAGTTTTCCGGGCTACCTACCCAGCTTGTCTGGCTTTTGATACGTCCTACCTCACTGCCAGCGATGTAGGTGCGTACTAAGCGGATATCGCCCAGCGCGTTAGTATGTAACAAACGTTCAGCTTCGAGGTAGGCGGTAACAAAGTGAGTGTTCTCCGCAACAGTAAATGTAACTCCCCTAGCCTTTGCGGTTTGAATCAGGTGGAGAGCCTGTTCAGAGGTCATAGCCATTGGCTTTTCGACCAGCACATGTTTGCCTTGTTCCAGTGCTGTCAACGCGATTGGATAATGCCAGCGATGAGGTACAGTAATGTCCACCATGTCTACATCGGCATCAACTATCAACGCATGGTAATCGGTGTAGACACGAGCGTTATAGGGAATTGCACGCTCATGTGCAACTCTTTCATTGACATCACAAACGGCGACAATCTGGGCAATGTCAGGAATTTCGCTATAGCCAGCTTCATGTACATAGGCAATACCGCCAGTGCCTATGATGCCTACTCGGACGTTATGCATACTCATACGCCTCCTTGAAAAACATGAATAGGGAAATAGCCTGATGAAGCTTTCACCAGGAGCAAAAGCAAGAATCCGCTACACGCTTTGTATAGCAGGATTGCTGTTCGTCAACTTCATTGCTCCTGTCTCTGTCACCAGGAAAGTTTCTTCGTTACCGATGTTGGTTCCATCCTTGTAGGCTGTGTACAACTCGATATTCAGCACCATGCCAACTTGTACGGTGTGAGGAGTATCAAAAGAAATCCATGCCTCCTCCGTCTGTAAACCAATACTATGACCAACATTGACGAAGTATGGTGGCAGTGAATGCTCAGCATAGATATCCGTCGCCAATGTGTACAGGTCGGCGAACAATACTCCTGGACGTAATGCCTGTCCGACCTGTTCGACGATGCCACACATCGTAGCGTGCAATGTTCGCAAATCATCTGGAATAGTGCCCGTGTAGAGCAGGCGACGGTTATCAGAGGTATAGCCTTCAACAACCGCACCTAAATCAAGCGTGACCAGCTTGCCCGCTTCAAGCGTTTCGTCGAATGCAATCTCAGGGTTTGACGTGCCGAAAGCGATGGTGGTGTGTCCAATGCCTGTTGCACCATGCTTGAGCATAAGCTGTTTGGTGGTATTGATTAGCCAGAGTCTTGAGGTGCCAATTTTGACCTGCTCACGTAGTTCGGCTACCGTCTCTTCGACAATGACAGTGGCTTTACGCATCAAAGCAAGTTCGTTTTCAGTCTTTATCAACCGAGCCTGCAAAAGAATATCATCGGCAGGCACAAGTGCAGTGGATGGAACGAATTCGTGCAATATATTCAGCACGTAAAAGGGGCAGAAGCTCTCTATACCGATTTTCGCATCGGGGGAAAGCGTTTCTTGCAGGAAATCGCGTAGTTCATCAAGTGCGCTATCCCAGTTGAAAAAGGTGCGTACATCGTCAACATCGAAGGTAAAGCCTAGCGTTGCTCCAATCCAGCATAGCAATGTCCTTTTGCCATCAGCCGCAATATAGACGAAGAAAGGAAGCTGATTTTTGAGCGCGAAGAGGATAGGATTGCCACTACCAGCCAGGACTGGTAGCCCTGATGTATAGTAGACATTTTCTGGAGAACTAAGTAGGAGGCCAGCAAGTCCCTGTGCCTGAATCTGTTCAACAAATGTTGCTGTTCCCGCGCCTAATGTATGTACGGAATACGACATTATAGTTCCGTCCTTCGCATAAGTACTGAAAAGCCATAACCTGTTCTTTTATTTTTACCACATTCATTGTAAAATTACAAAAGATGAGTTCGTATCAGTGCTTATACGTCGGCGACGCGACGCAATTTCTCCAGCATACCCAATTGGTCCCTTACGGGCATTGGCACCAGATCAAAAAAGACGTGCTGAATACCCAGGTCTGCTACGCGTTGCATATCCTCACGAATTTGTTCAAGGGAACCACTCAATGGATTACGCGGCTCTGATAGCGGAGCCGCGCTAATCTGGCTGTTTGAGCGCACAATAATTTGCATAGCTTGTGGGTCGCGTCCTGCTTCTCGTACCATTTTCGGGAATTCGCGTGCAATCTCCTCTAGTGAACTCCACGACCTTGCGACAGGATTCACGCCGTCCGCGAGACGTGCGGCACGTTCGAGCAATGCGGGCGAAGATGTACCAAGCAGAAGAGGTATACCGTTAGGTTGTAGGGGTTTGGGTCCAATATCAGACTTCACAATATGGTAAGAGCGTCCCTCATACTCAACAGGATCAGGTCCCAATGCAGCACGTAAAGCACCTATGTAGTCCTCGAACCCTCTCCCTCTCCGTTGCCACGAAATATTGGCGGTATCAAATTCGTCCTTGACCCAGCCTTGCCCAATTCCCGCAATGACCCGCCCTTGACTGAACTGGTCGAGCGTGGCGAAGCGGCGAGCCAACACGACAGGAGTATGAAAGAGCGCATTGATGACACTTGTGCCTAGTTTAATACGCTCAGTCTTCGCAGCAATATACGACAGCGTTTCCAGGGGATCATACACAGTTTTGAAGTGTTGGGGCATCGGATTCGAGGGATGCCCATATGCGACAAACTGGCGTGGGCGCAACAAACGCTCTCCCACCCACAGCGAGGCATAATCCAGCCTCTCAGCTTCCTGAGCAAATTGCGTTATGAGAGCAGAAGATGTCTCTGCTCCCATATGTGGTAGTGCAACGCCTATATCCAATCGTATGTACCCTTCTATGTATCAGACGTTACGACGCTCGGCGACCCGTACACGAAACTTATATCCAAAGGTTGGCGTAGGATCATTCTTGACGCGTAGTGTTTGCTCTGGCTTGATGCGTTCCAGGCGCACCATATGCAGGACAACCGCCAACGCCAGCACAATCTGAGCCTCGGCTGCTCCCGCCCCTAAACAAAGATGTGCGCCAATGCCAAAGGGATAGTAGGCACCGCGTTTTTTGTGTTCTTTACGTGGTTCACTATACCGTGTAATATCAAATGTATATGGATCGGGAAAGATTTCTGGCAAGAAGTGAGCAGCAGTGGTAGCGATGAGAACATTTTGTCCCTTATCCACGCGATAGCCCACGAACTCGAACGTCTTGGCGGCATGGCGATTTACTACGGGAGCGATAGAATGAAGGCGCAATGTTTCCATCATGGCATCATGAAGGGCACCGTGCGAACGAATATGAGCAGCGTCTGGCATGTCCTGTGAGAAGAGCGAATCGGCCTCCTCCACGCAACGTTCGAGAATATCAGGATGTTTCAGCAGTTCATATAGCATGTAGGTACACTCGTTTGCAGCGGTATCCAAGCCAGCGACGAAGGGACCCGTAGCGGCGAAGAGTATTTGCGCCTCACTGCCCAACATATCTTGAAATTCATCCTTCTGGCTTGCTGCAAGGACAGTATCGACGAGATCAGGTTTTTCACGCGACGTTGCACGGTGTTCCGCAACAATAGTACGTCCCATTTGCTGAAAACGCTGTTTTGCGCGAATATAGGATGGCATACGTAGCATAAAAGTCGGAGTCTGTTTGTTGATATGAACATTGAGGGAGGTTCTAACGGTGGCGATCATACTATCGAGATTGTCTCCTGGCGCATGATTTGCCAATGCTCTACCAAGTTGTTCCGTGACAATAAGGCGAAATAAGTAAAGAGCAGGTATCTCTTCACCGACCTGTAAACGGTTGACGACATTTTGCGCGATCTCGACAAGCATCGGGATATCAGAGAGTAGAGTATTAGCTGAATAGCTCGCCTTGAACAATTTACGCATTCTTGCATGCTGTTCGCCGTCGATATCTTGTAAATACTCTTCGGCACCAAATTCACTGCCGAAACTGTGCCATGCCTCTCTTGAACTAAATTTGTCGGCTCCTTCTTGCGTCGCAAAAACATTCGCCTCCGGCCCCGCCATAATCACAATATCGCCAGTGGGTACGTGAATACGGAAAATTGGTCCAAAGCGTTTGTACTGCGCGACGATAAATCCCATCAAATCTTTCGTCAACTCGCGTGCATTACCAAGAAATGGTAATCCCGGTACCAATGGTGGAAGAGGACGCTGGACAACTTCTGTCTCTGCATCAGTCTGTGTACTCATTGTTAAGCTTGCTCCTTTTCGCTCATGACATATATAGTAAGCTTATTCGTTCGCTTTACTCATCATACAACATTATGAAGGTTGATTATGGATTGGTTTGAGAAGTTGACAACGCTGCTTTGATGTGTGACTGTGCTATAGTACATCTGAATTCCGTTTCGTAAGGAACAAGAAAATGAGCAAGGAAAAAGCCTTCTTAATCACTCACCCAAAAGCGCAACACCATATCGAGAACATTGTGCCTATCCTGGAAGAGCGGTGGCAGGTGAAGAATCAGGTGACGGCTTACGCGGGACACGGCATAGAGTTGGCGGCGGATGCGCTCAGACAGGGATATAGCTGGATAATCTCCTTTGGTGGTGATGGCATGCTCAATGAGATCATCAACGGGGCAACGATGGTACAACAACCATGTACCATCGGCACCTTGCCAGGAGGAACCGTCAATCAGTGGGCACACGAGATTGGCCTATCAGCTAACCCAATCGAGGCTGCAAGAGTGTTAACTGAGAGTAGTGAGCCAAGACTCGTTGACATTGGTTTCATAGGTGTGCAAGCCCTTACGATTGCAGACGAGACGCATGCTCAATCAGAAGCAGAGGGTATCGTCAACGCTCGACAGCATTTTATCATCGTAGCTGGCCTCGGCATTGACGCTACAACGATTCATAGCACAACCGAGACATCCAAGCAGCACTACGGTCAACTCGCCTTCATAGTCGATTGGCTACAGCTACTGCCGACTCTACGTCCCTTTTCGGCGCAAATCCTCTGGTCGAACAATACAACATGGCATGGTCAATCCTTTGACATCCTCGTAAGTAACACGAGACGCTATGCCAACGTATCGAACATGATCCCCAAAGCACATGTCGATGATGGTCTACTCGACATTCGTATCTTCTCACTCTTCTCACCCGAACCTGGACTCCTCTATCCTTTCCAGGACTCGTCGTTCTCCATTCAGCTTCCCGCCTCGGTAGCACTCGAACTCGACGGAAGCGGCATGCCACTCACGGACTATTTGAGCGAAGACAACCGGAAGCGATTGCTCAAAATTGATGACTTGAGCAAGGTAATGGTTACGTACAAGTTTATGGTAAAGTCTGCTGTGTTAGCTATGGCGGTTCCCAAAGAGTATAGAGGCGAATTGTTCAAGGGAACACCCTAAAGCCACTGCTGCAAGGGCGCCCGCAAGGGGAACGCCCCTCCCATATGACGGGCCGGGGGGGTTTGGGGGGGGGGTGCCCGTGCGGGGGGCCCGGGGACCCCAAGATT
>CAXUGH010000068.1:1798-5865 GCA_964250365.1 uncultured Ktedonobacteraceae bacterium | reverse complement strand
GCCACCCCCCCCCCACCCCCCCGGGGGGGTCGTTTGGGGGGGCGGGCTCCCCTTGCGGGTGCCCCTGGTACCCAATGATTCATACTTACTCTGCCTGTGAGATAGCCCAGGCCGCATTCACGAGACCAATATGACTAAATGCCTGTGGGAAGTTGCCCAATAGTTCGCCGGTTGCAGGGTCTACCTCCTCGGCAAGTAGCCCAACATCATTTCCGTAGGCAATCGCTCGTTCAAACGTCACCTTGGCTCGCTCGACTTCTCCAGCGAGAGCAAGTGCGTGGGCCAGCCAGAAGGTGCAGAGCAGGAAGGTTCCTTCCTCGCCAGCAAGCCCATCGGCTGCACGATAGCGATAGACAAGACCATGCTCATCAGTCAGCCGCTCGGCAATCGCATCAACAGTGGCACGAATACGCGAGTCGGAGCCAGGGAGAAAGCCTACAATTGGCATCATGAGTGTGGAGGCGTCCAGCTCATTAGAGCCGAACGCTTGTGTGAACGCTCCAGCCTTCTCGCTCCATCCATGCTCTAAGATGGTGTCGCGGATCTGCTCACGCGTTGCCGTCCAGCCATCGATCCGATCATGGACATTTAACACATCAGCGAGTCCAATAGCACGATCAAGTGCTACCCAACACATGAGCTTTGAGTAGAGATAATCTTTCGGCTCTCCACGCACCTCCCAGATGCCCTGATCGGACTCCTGCCAATGAGCAACTGCCGCATCAGCAACATCGACCAGGAAACGGCGTGTAGTCTCGTCGAGCTTAC
This sequence comes from uncultured Ktedonobacteraceae bacterium, assembly GCA_964250365.1. Classification (GTDB taxonomy): domain Bacteria; phylum Chloroflexota; class Ktedonobacteria; order Ktedonobacterales; family Ktedonobacteraceae; genus JBBQVS01. The sequence goes on along the minus strand of CAXUGH010000068.1, from coordinate 5,097 downwards.
CAAGTTGGTCGCGTAGGCGGTAGGCTGCATTGAGCAACTCACCATAGACATCGAGTTGACGCTGCTCCCACGCACCATTGCCGATACGCACTGGGCGACTGGCACGCCACCCACCTAAATGATTGAGCGTGCGTTCGCTGAGATCGCGCTCGCCACCCACACCAAACATAATCTGAAGTTGTGTACCCCGTTGGAGTTGCGAAGCCACCGCACCCGCCATCCAAGAGAAAAACCAGGAAGCTTCATCAGGACAGGCCGCAACCCAGAGTGCCTCCATAGTCAGCGAGGCGTCGCGAATCCAGGTATAGCGGTAGTCCCAGTTACGCTCACCTCCTATCGACTCAGGGAGTGAGGTCGTTGGTGCTGCAACGATTGCTCCGCTGGGGCGGAACATGAGTGCCTGTAGCACACGACCACTATGATGAACCTGATCGCGCCAGGGTCCTTCATACCTCTGGTGAAGCTCTGACCATGTACGCCAACCTGTCAAGGTATCGCGTAAGGTGTCGGTGATTGCCGCAGACGTATACACCTGTGGGGCTTCTTCCCAACTTCTTTGATGCTGCAACGAAAAGTTTGCATGCTCACCAGCATGAAGGGGAAAACGAGCGCGTGCAGTCGAGCCTTCTATATCTAACATTCTATGTGAAGAGAGTACCAGGACATCCGCGCCGCCATGAGAGAAAACGCCTCCTTCAATTGGTCTAAGTAGGGGAAAGATAAGACCGTATTCAGAACGAGGTGCATACTCTAGCTCTATCTCTACCGACCCACTTTCACATGAGATTGAGCGGAGTACAACGCCAGGCGAGGCAACTCCAAGCTCGTGTCCACGCTCGTTGCGCCCGATAGCCATTGCATCGACCAGCACCGCAACGCCTGTTGGAGTGATGAAGCGAGTCTCGATAACCATCGTGTTGTCGATATAGCGGCGGTGCGTCTCAGAGGCACCAACAGCATGAATAGACCAATGACCAGCATGATCGTCTAGCAGTCGTGCAAAAACTGATGGTGCATCGAAGCGCGGAAAGCACAACCAATCAATAGAGCCTGCACTGCTGACCAACGCGGCTGAACGACAGTCCGACAGCAATGCATAGTCGGCAATTGGCAAGTGACTCATTATCTTCTTTCTCCTTGACGGTTAAGCGAAATAGGTATTGTACATCAATCTCACTCGAAAAGGATAATCCTTTTCGAGTAGTGTCCACACGTTTGTATATAAATCCGTCCTTAGAAACACGTCCTTCTTGCTTCTGATTTACATAGCAAGCTCCTCTATTTGCTCCGTTAATCATACTATATTGAAGCATGCCGAGTGATGCATCATTGACATAATAGGGATAAACTCTGTCACTGCTATATCTCTTCTACATCACTTTTACGTCTTCTATAATTAAGAACAATAAGCTATGCTTTCATCATGTCATTATCATAGCTTTGGTTGTACTGAGTATCATGATAGTAGCAAAACTATTCTAAGTCTCAGAAGAGAGATATTTGGTTAACACTATCTCTAGTTAATACGAAATTCATAGATAAATATTTATATGCTGTACATAAATTTCCTTCGTAGTATTGTTGCTTTATGCATAGCAATCATATATAATTTTTTATCATTCAACGTAAATTTATCTCATCTTTTGACAGATGATTTGTATATGAGGCAAAAAAAATGCGAAAGTAGTGCTATACAAGTAGCTATTGCTTATAAAATTTTTCTATTAGAGGAAAGGATTCAATGATACCTATGTTTAGTAGAGTCATTCCTTCTTGGGAGCAAATTGAGCAATTTAAGCAACCCTTAACTGAGGGAGAATTACATTTACTTAAATTTCTTGATAATAACTTAAAAAAAGACAAATTATTTCAAAGTAATGACCTTACACAATATAATGGATGGCTCATCTTTGTTCAACCATTTTTAAATGGTAGCCGACCAGATATCATTATTATGCACCCCAAGATTGGTCTACAAATATTTGAGGTAAAAGATTGGAATTTAAATAACTATTCTTTTGGAAGTATAAGAAAAGGAAACAAGAACGAAGAAGTTTTTTGTGTTTCAGATAGCAAAGGAACTTACGAAGTAAAATCACCAATTAAACAAGTAGAACATTATAAAGAAAAAATTGTTAGTCAATTAGTTCCGCAAATTGGAGAAGAATTTGACACAGATACTAAACCATATGGAGTTATCAAAACTGCTGTCTACTTTCATAAATCGACAACTCAACAGGTACACGAACTTTTCGGACATCGCCAAAATTTTTCTAAATTTCCTCTAATTGGATACGACGCTCTATTAGAAAGTAATCTTGCCAAAGTAGTTCCGGATAGTAATTTTTTTAAGAGTAATTATTGGCAAGAAAGCTGGAGCAATGAGCTTTTGTTTTGGCTGAATCCACCATTTCATTTTATTGAACAAGGCACAGTCCTCTCACTTTTCGCCGATCAAAAAAAATTTGCTGAGCCACAAAAAGGACATCACAGAGTTAGAGGCGTTGCAGGAAGCGGAAAAACGCAAGTTTTAGCTTATAGAGCAGGTAAATTAGCGTCGCAAGGCTACCATGTTTTAGTTCTCACCTACAACCTTACACTTTGGCACCTTATTCGTGACATGATACAAAGAAGTCCTTTTAATTTCAGTTGGAGGAATTTAACCATTACTTACTTTCACGGTTTTTGCAAGGATGTTCTAAATGAACTTGATGAAGACTGGCCTACAGATAGTGAGGTTGATCGTGAGACTTTTTTTAGAGAAATTGTTCCTAATAAGGTTGCAGACGCTATAAAGAAAAATGATTATGAGAAGTATGATGCAATTTTAATTGATGAGGGACAAGATTTTTATATTGAATGGTACAGCTTACTTTGCCAATTTATGGCAAATCGAGATGAAGTTGTAGTAGTTTGCGATAAAAAACAGAATATTTATGAGAGAAAGACAGAATGGCTTGATAAGAGACGAAAAGGGGTTGAAAAATTTGGGGAATGGATTGAGCTAAAGAAAATAATCCGGCTACCAAGACGAATTGCAAACATTTCTATGGATTTTAGCAAAAAATTTAACCTCAATCAAGATATAAAAATTGTGAGTTTTGAAGAGCGAGATCTGTTTAACCAATCTAGGGATAGGGATCACATAATTTGGTGGAATAGGCATAGCCGTAAGGATGACGATTGGATTGATGAGGTGGATAAAGCATTTGAAATAATTAAAAATCAAGCTATGCATAAACATCCCTCAGACACAGTAATTCTACTACCTTATATTGAATGGGGACTTAAATGTGTGC
>CAXUGH010000068.1:0-1782 GCA_964250365.1 uncultured Ktedonobacteraceae bacterium | reverse complement strand
AATCATGTTTTTGAAAACAGTGAAGATAAGAAATATCATAGACATAAAAAAGCGTTCTGGATGGGTGATAGTCGTCTAAAAATGTCAACAATTCATAGTTTCAAAGGGTGGGAAGTATCTAACGTTATTGTGGTTATTCCTCCGTTGATTAAGAATGATGAGCAATTCAACTACGATAATATTGTTTATACGGCTATCACTAGGCCAAAGGAAAATTTAATCGTTATCAATACCAGTAAAATATATTGGAAATTTGGCGAAGGCATTCCAGAGGATGAATGGAGTGTATAAAGGACAGACGACCTATTCTCTAGCATCAATGATAACAGTAAACGAAAGCTTAAAACTATTTCCTCAACTCCATCGTGGAATAGAACAAAGCTAGTATTCTGTTTTGACAAAGAAACATCACAACTGGAGCGTTTACCTCATGCATCGTCCTACTATCAATCCTAAGATTACCGTCAGTATCGTCTTTGTTGCAGCTATATTCATGTCGATTATGGATTCTACCATTGTCAATGTTGCCCTGCCTTCGCTAACGCGCGATTTTCATGCAGTCGGCACGTCGATTGATGCCATTGTCGTTGGCTATCTTGTCAGTCTCGCCATTATTATTCCAGCGTCGGGCTGGTTGGGTGATCGCTTCGGAACAAAGCGCATATTTTTGGGTGCGCTGGCTCTTTTCACACTTGCCTCGGCTCTCTGTGGACTGGCACCAAATCTCCCTACCCTGATTGCCTTTCGCATATTGCAGGGCATTGGTGGGGGTGCATTGACTCCCGTCGGAACGGCTATTTTGTATCGCGCCTTTCCGCCCATAGAGCGCGTTCAGGTGTCGCGTATTCTCATTATTCCAACTGTGCTAGCTCCGGCGACCGGCCCCGTGATAGGCGGCTTGCTGATAGACAAGTTGTCGTGGCACTGGGTATTCTACGTCAATGTGCCGATTGGCATTGTCGTTTTCCTCTTTGGTCTACTCTTCATGCAGGAGTACCGAGAAAGCACAACGAAATCCTTTGATATAGCAGGCTTCTTGTTAGCAGGCGTTGGTCTCGCACTGACGATGTATGCGCTAAGTGAGGGATCGAATTATGGCTGGAACTCTGTCGATATACTCAGCAGCTTGATTATTGGACTCGCGCTAATTGTGGCTTGCGTCTTTGTCGAATTGCGCTCGACACATCCAATACTGAATCTGCGTCTATTCCGCAACCGAGGATTCCGTGCCAGCAATCTGGTAACGCTGTTCTCTACGGCTGGCTTTCTCGGTCTACTCTATGCGGTGCCATTGTTTCTACAACAGGCACGCGGAGTTTCAGCACTCGTATCAGGTTTAACGACGTTTCCAGAGGCATTGGGCGTGTTGGTCTCTACACAGATTGTAGCTCGTCTGTATCCCACTATCGGTCCTCGACGACTCATCGTCGGTGGCCTCACAGGTGTAGCGATTTTCATGGCATCCATGAGCCTGATTGGACAAGACACCTCATTATGGCTGGTACGTATCCTGATGTTCCTCATAGGAGCAGGTATGGCCTTCTCGTTTACATCTACCCAAGCGGCATCATTCGCAACCATCTCCACAGAGGAGACCGGTCAGGCGTCGGCACTCTTCAACGCGCAACGCCAGATTGGTGCCTCGCTCGGCGTCGCGCTCCTCAGCAGTATACTTAGCCTGATTGGACTAACACAGACGAACGCAAACGGTGTGTTAGTACCAAACTATACAGCCTATCACGCAACATTTATTACGGCTGCGGTATTAGCACTGATTGCCGC
>CAXUGH010000067.1:13602-19436 GCA_964250365.1 uncultured Ktedonobacteraceae bacterium | reverse complement strand
GGCTAGACTTTCAGCACTTCATGGTGCGCTATGCGATACAAAGAAATTACATTGCACCCTTGCAAGACCCTAGAAGTATTCTCGATGTTGGGTGCGGCACGGGACGTTGGGCGCATGAGATGGCGGCACTGTTCCCGCGTGCAAAAGTATTTGGTCTCGACGTTACAGCGAATCATACAAAAGAGATTAACACTATTCCTGGTAATTATCGCTTTTTACTTGGTAACGTTCTTGAAGAGCTACCATTTCCTGACATGACCTTTGACTATGTGCATCAGCGTTTCATGCATATGGCCTTGCCCGTCAACAAATGGCAGCATGTCGTGCAGGAGCTTGTGCGCGTCACGCGCCCGCAGGGGTGGGTCGAACTTGTAGAGTCGGACCTGATTATGCATCATCAAGGTCCGGCGATGAAGCAATTAACGGAGTGGGGGTTCACGCTTGCACAGATGCGCGGCATAGACCCACGCGCTTGTACACAAATTGGCAATTTTCTCTATCAAGCACGACTAAGCAATATTCAAACGTATAGAATAGACTTGCCAATTGGTAACTGGGGTGGGCGTCTTGGCATTATGGCGGCTTCTGATCTCATAGCCTATAATCAGGCCATCAAACCCAAAATTATGAGCTATTTCGGGATATCTTTGACAGAATATGATAGAATATCCACGATGATGCGTAGAGAGTGGGAGAATAACCACAGCTATTTCTCATTATACCTCGTCTGCGGTCAAAAATAAGATTGTCGCTTTCCTGCACTTTCTGTATATCTTGCCTTCGCTGCCAGGACGTACTATACTATATTTCTATAGGTGAGTAAGTAACATTGGAGCCGCCCTTCCAAATAAAAGCTTCAGGGCATTAGTATGAAGTAATACGGAGGGAACTGTGCCTGGACACGATATTATTGTTATAGGGGCATCTGCAGGCGGCGTCGAGGCTTTAATGAAGTTCGTTCGTGAACTACCTGCTAAGATACCGGCAGCTATCTTTATTGTGTTGCACATTCCACCGCAAAACCCAAGCATGCTTCCGACAATACTAAGTCGTGCAGGACATCTTCCTACGCTCCACCCGGCTGATCATACTCCTATTGAACAGGGAAGTATTTATATTGCACCACCAGACCATCATATGATACTTGAGCAGGGACAGATACGCATTATTCGTGGTCCAAAGGAAAATCGTCATCGTCCTGCAATCGACGTGCTTTTCCGCTCTGCTGCAGTCGCATATGGTCCTAGGGTGGTCGGTGTCGTACTTACTGGCGCACTTGATGATGGTACAGCAGGACTGCTAGCGATTAAACAGTGCGGTGGCATAGCGATGGTGCAAGAGCCATCCGAGGCAGTCTATCCAGAAATGCCAAGAAGCGCACTGGCACATGTCGCAATAGACTATACCTTACCGCTTACGCCTCTGGCTCATCAGGTTGTTCATCTCACTACAATGGAGGTCGATGAGACAATGAAACGTTCTACTCCTGAAGATATGCAAAAGGAATTGGCTCTGACAAAAATGGAATTGCGTTACCAGAATAGCGAAGACCATGTCGGCACACCTTCACAATATTCGTGTCCCGAATGTGGAGGTGTGCTGTGGGAGATACAAGATGACAAGCTGGTACGTTTTCGCTGCCGTGTCGGGCATGCATTCTCGATGGATAGCATGATGGCAGAGCAATCCGAGGCCATCGAAGAGGCGATGTGGGCGGCACTCAAGACGCTGGAAGAGCAGGTGAGCATTTCACGCAGAATGGCAGAGCAGGCGCGAAAAAATGGACACGAGTGGATGGTACAGCGTTTTGAAGAGCGGCAGCAAGAAGCCGAAAAACGCGTTAAGTTGCTTGTGGCAGCCTTGCAAAAAAGTGAACCACCACTGCCAGTCACAGAAATTGACGCCCTGGAACATGGGACGAGTACGAAATAGCGAAATGAAAGATTGTAGGGGCGTGATAAATCAGGCCCCATGCGCGTCCCTTCACTCAGGAAAGTTTAAGCAGAACATGTCGAATGTAGAAGAAAAGCAGTTACCCGGTGATTATCTTATTGTTGTTGGTGCATCAGCAGGCGGTGTCGAGGCACTTTCAATTTTTGTCAGCACATTGCCGCTAGATTTCCCTACACCTATTATCCTGGCGCAACACCTTGATCCCAATCGCCAGAGTACGCTCGATCACATTCTGCGGCGGCGCACTCAACTACCAGTTACAGTGGTCACATCGAGTTGCAAACTTGAAGCAGGAAATATCTATGTTGTTCCATCCAATCATCATGTGCGTGTTAGAGATCACCATGTCGAGTTGGAGGGCGATCACGCCAAAAGACCACGCCCCTCCATTGATGTCCTCCTTTCCAGTGCCGCCGAAGCATACGGAGACCGTTTGATTGCGATCATTCTCACTGGCTCTGGCTCCGATGGTGCAGCAGGAGCCGTCGAGGTCAAAGACAATGGGGGTACGGTTATCGTACAAGACCCACAGACCGCACGCTATCCGTCGATGCCACTGGCTCTTCCACCTCCTATTGTAGACTTCGAGGTGAAAATCGAAGACATGGGTTCGTTACTGCACAATCTCGTTCTAGGAGTCAGCATCGCGCAGTCGGAAGAACGTACCGAGGACTCTCTGCACGCTATCCTTGAAACCGTAAGCCATCAAACCAGCGTCGATTTTCGTCACTATAAAACATCAACTATTCTACGGCGCATCAGTCGGCGTATGGCGGTGACTCATAAACACACGATACAGGACTACGCAGAGTATCTACAAAACTTTCCAGAGGAAGTGGGCGAGTTAGTTAAGGCGTTTCTGATCAATGTCACGCAGTTTTTCCGCGATCCCGATGCTTTTATCTACCTGAGAACGGAGATTATGCCAAAGCTGATCCTAAAGGCACGCGAGCGCGACAAAGTACTACGTTTCTGGGCGGCGGGCTGCTCGACAGGTGAAGAACCATATTCGCTGGCAATGCTTCTAAGTGATATGCTAGGGGCAGAACTGCTCGGCTGGAGCATTAAAATCTTCGCAACAGATTTGGATGAGGCGGCAATCAACTTCGCGCGACGCGGCGTCTATTCTGAAAATCTCCTCACAGGTGTACCTGATGACTACCGCAATCGCTTCTTCGAGCGCGTCGATTCGGGCTATCGTATCTCGAAAGCACTCCGTCAAATGGTGATCTTTGGACAGCAGGATTTGAGCCGCAGTGCTCCTTTTCCACGCATTGATCTTGTATTGTGCCGCAATGTCCTGATCTATTTTGCACCGGAGTTACAGGATTATGTGCTGAGCCAATTTGCTTTCTCGCTTGCGCCCGATGGCTATCTTTTTCTGGGGAAGGCTGAATCAGTACGGAATACACAGACATACCTGGAACTTGTCAATAAACAGTGGAAAGTGTACCGCTGTATAGGCAGCGTCTTACCTTCACTGCGAAAGCCGAGCTTACCTAAAATCTCAACTAAACTAGGAGAGGGAAATGTTGCAAACTCTTCAAACAAAGGCATGAGTACACCGCCTTATGAACAAGAGTCAACACAGGCAAATTCTGACTTCACTCATTTCAGGCGTGTCAACGAAATCATGCTCCGCTTCCTGCCGATTGGCGTTGTCGTGATTGACCGTCACTATCGAGTATTGACGACAAATAGCTCCGCGAGGCGTCTGCTGGGGTTGCGCGACGTGGCAACGGATCAAGACTTCTTACACGCTGTTCGGGGTATCCCTTATACAACCACACGCGATGCTATTGATGCCGTCTTCCGTGAACGCAATGTCGTTACCTTGCCTGAGATAGAGCTAGATGCTATAGCAAGTGGCACTGGACGCTTTCTCAGCATAGCGATGGCTCCTATACAAATAGAGACGAACACATCAGAACTTATCGTGATTAGCATCACCGATGTAACCGAGCAGGTACAGACTCGCCGCCAATTGGAGACTGCACAGGCCGAACAATCACAATTGATGAGCGAGCTGGGAACAGCCAATAAACGTCTCAGCAATGTCAATAAAGAGCTGATGGATGCTAACGAAGAACTACAGGTTGCCAATGAAGAACTCATGTTGACGCACGAAGAGTTACAGGCAAGCATCGAGGAGTTCGAGACCACCAACGAGGAGCTACAAGCCACCAACGAAGAATTAGAAACCAATAACGAAGAACTACAGGCCACCAACGAGGAACTGGAGACAACAAACGAGGAGCTACGCGCACGAACCGGCGAACTACAAGAGGCGGCAAATACGCTCGATAGCGAACGCGTGCGACTCGCAGAAATTGTCGCTCTTGCCCCATTTTATATCATGGTGTTGCGTGGCCCTAATTTGATTGTCGAGGCGTACAATCCTAACTATGATCGTCTTCTAGGAGATCGATCAGTTCAGGGCTATCCTTTGAGCGACGTGATGGAGTTATTCTGGGAAAATCAGATTGGCAATACGCTGCTACGGCAGGCACGCGAAGTCTATCAACAGAACGAGACTCGCACTCTTCCACGCGTGCTTACCTCGTTCCCAAAACAGGAAGATACCAGAGAAAGCTACTTCCTGTATACACTCTCTCCTTCACACGATAGCTATGGACGTGTTAGCGGTGTGATCATGTATGCGCTGGATGAGACAGAGCAACGGACACATGAAGTGCGAGAAGAACGGGCACAGCTCAGGCTCATTTTTGATAATACACCTTCGGCCTTGCTTGCGCTGTATGATGTGTCAAGCACAAATCTCTTAATGGCAAGCCCAAACTATCTCATCATGCTTCATCGCCTCAAAGGAACACAACCTAACTCAAGCGTTGGTAACAAGTGGCTCAACACAACTATCATCACACCTGATGAGCAAGCAAACGCGCTCTGGAATGTAGTCCAGGAGAGCCGCGCTCCCATGCGTCTGCCGGAGGTATCCTATACCTTTGCTCAGGAGAGCCAGGAAACCTTCTGGGATTATAGCCTGACACCCATTATAGATAAAGAGAAAGATAATACAATTCGCTTTATCCTGGTCTCGATGATTGATATTACAGAGCAGGTACTGGCACAGCGCGAACTGCAACGGCTTGACACGCTTAAAGATGATTTCCTATCGCTCACTACGCACGAACTTCGTTCACCGCTAACGGCGATTCTGGGCAACGCACAGATTCTACTACGTGGCATTAAACGCTTGACAACACAAACAGGCGATAAGGACAGTGAACGCAAGCAACTCGAACAGTGGGTAGGAATGCTCGATAGGATTGTCAATCAGACGAATAGAATAAATACAATGCTTGGCGAGATGACGGATGTTACTCGACTGAGTGGTGATGTATTCGAGCTGCACACGAGCGAGAACGTGGATGTGGTGGATGTAGTACGACGCGTGGTCGAGCAACAAACCCTAGTCGATGCAGATAAACATTCCATCACCTTCGCACCACATAGAGATGTCGTGCTTAGTACCATTGATGCGGCTCGTATCGAGCAGGTAGTAAATAATCTAGTAAGTAATGCCCTCAAGTACAGTCCCGTAGGCAAACCCGTTACCGTCTCGATTGATGGAATGAAAGATAATCCAGACACGCTCGTTGTCTCAGTGTGCGACGAGGGATACGGCATCAACGAGGAGGAGCAGAAATATATCTTTGATCGCTTCTATCGCGGGAGTTCTCGTGAGAAGGTCGATGGGCTTGGGCTTGGACTCTACATCGCGCATCGCATTGTCACGCAACACGGCGGACGCATGTGGCTAAATAGCAAACAAGGGGAGGGAAGTACGTTCTACTTTACGCTACCGCTCTCGCAGCAAACAACCGAGGAGTAAAGATTCGTGGGGGGCCAGGAAGAAT
>CAXUGH010000067.1:7612-13592 GCA_964250365.1 uncultured Ktedonobacteraceae bacterium | reverse complement strand
AACACCACAACAACACCTCCTCTACACACCCAACCCCACCACCCCCCCCCCCCCCCCCCCCCCCCCCACGAATCTAAAACTTTGCATCCATGCATCCTTCATCTAAAACAATCTCCTAATCCTGCACGATTTCGCGTTTCTGTCGCCACTCCTCGTAGTCTACAAAGAAACCCTCATCAACGACGTACAACATAGGCAACATCATTGCGTTGTCGTTTCTCCGTTCCTTCACCTTTAAACGGTAAATGGCGAGGTCACAGGCACTCGTTCCCGTGTAACCAACGCGTCTTGCTAGGCCACAAATAGCGTCTGGATTGCTCTCCTTTGCAATTGGCACACGTCCCATCGTATGGCGTACCGTAATCTGTGCAATGGGTACAGCCGGAATGTACGTCACCTGTCTTTCGTTGCTATCTCGCTTGTCCACGTCTTCCCCTTTCTTCTAGCAGAAGTTCAAAGAATTATCTGAACTTTGTGGATGCAGAGATAGTATGCAACATTTTTCCACAAATTACAAGGTAGAAAGCGAGGAAGTTTGGATAGCATCTTTAAGTACATGCAGCAGAACAGAATTCGTTTTTTCTTCCGTATCTGGCTTGAGCTGTTTACGCTCTTCAAGCGTCTCGATACAGCGCAGGTAGGCGCGATACAGATAACTGGTATCATGTTCTTGCGTGAAGGAGGTTGTGCTATATGCGTGAAGAGCAGCAAGAAAGCATTGATTAGCCAGCTCATAGCAGACTTCAGCATAATTCTCCTGTGTCGCGCTATGACCTATCATCTCCGCAACTTCGCCTGCTGCAAACAGGATAACGGAACGTGCTACCGCGTGACGATATTCTGCATGCAGAGCAGCCCCAATACGCGGCAATGAGAGCGTATGTACAGTAAAGGTACGCTCTTTTGTTGCGGCGACATGCTGTAACAGCGTCCAGGGAAATGCTTGCTCAACAAGAGTATCCAACACCTGTTGACAAAGTTGTGCAGCTATCGAAGCTTCGCGTGTCGCAGTTTCGACATAACTACTCAAATGAGCAATACTCGCTCGTTGTGTCGAGATGCGAACGAGATATGCCAGGGCGGTATAAAGGAAGTTCTCTACTTCTACGGTAGGGGATGTAGTAGTAGCTTCCCATGCCAGAAGAATCTGGCGGCATTGCTCTTCGGCCTCATCAAGCAGAGTAGCGCAGTTGATTCCTGTCACCTTGCTCTTCTGACGGGCCTTTGCCTCAGCAACTCTACGCCTATGAGTACTCAGGTCCAGTAATACCATCGCTTGTGAGAGACGCGCACTTGACTCTCCGAGACGATTCTGAATGACCTGATACAACGTTCGGCTCTGCACGAAGTAGCTTACGGAACGCTGAAATTCGCGCTCAATCTTCTCATTTGAGCTTTCTGTAAGCGGCGCTGCGTGAGTACTAGAATAGACATCGGCATAGATGCAGTACCCCAATTTGAGATACAGTTGAGCCGCCATTTTGATGTCGTGCGTAGAGTGAAGTAGCTTACGGGCGTTTTCAAAATGTTCACATGCCTGACGATGAACACCGATAGCGTAATAATCGTTGCCACAATGAAACTCGATTTTCAGGCGTAGCACAGACTCGTTCTCGAATGTGCCGTCTTCGGCGGCATCCAAATCTCCTAAAGCTCGCTTATGATAGTCAAGCGCAGTATAATAGGCTTGCTCGTAGTAGAAGTTTGTTCCCAGCGCGTCCAGAATGGCTGGATGATATCTCTGTGGTGCCAGAGCAAGGGCACGCTCCAGGAACTCTAACGCCGCCGCGAATTCCTGCTTTTGCTGTGCGAGCAGTCCGAGCAAAAATGCATAGCGTCCCTGAACGTCATTAGAAAATTCCGCAATCGCATCAGGAGACAAAAAGTTGCGTAAGACAGGCAAAGTATAGAATTCAGCACCTTCCAACAGCGTGTCGAGGAGCGGCAGAACTTTCTCCTCTATCGTCTGCTCATCCTTCGTATATACTGCTGTGTCCAGTGCTATAGAGGGAGTACGTTTCGCGTTCTCGCTTTGCATATACAGATTTTCAAAGTAGTCAACAGATTGCCCTAGTTGTACTGCGAAGAAGCGCATTGCCTCATAAGATGGAACAATCTTGTCGCGTTCCACCGCGCTAATATACGATTTGGAGAAATGCTCGCTACCTAATTCAGACTGTGTAAGTCCTTGTTGGCGACGCATTTGCCGAATAGTTTCGCCTACGGTTGTGTATATCATTTCTTGCATATGTGCATCCTCTTTTCCTATGCGCCTCTTTCCCATCGCCCCTTACCTACAAAAATTCACGAGTCATAATACATATATGTAACTCATTATAAGCCTTATCGCGTGATAAATCAATGGAAATATTGGGAACTTACTAAATTTTGTTACACACTACAAACCGCAAGTCAGGAATAATACACAACTGAGGTCACGTTGTCATTGACAAATACATAGCAGCTAAGCAAGGAGCCTACATGTCAACCGTTCTCCTATTTGAACCACTTTCTCTTCGAGGTATCACGTTTCGCAACCGCATTCTGGTTTCACCTATGTGTCAATATTCATCGAGCGACGGCTTCGCTACAGATTGGCACCTTGTCCACCTTGGTAGCCGCGCTGTTGGAGGCGCGGCACTTGTGATGACCGAGGCAGCGGCAGTCGAAGCGCGAGGTCGCATTTCACCACAAGACCTCGGTATTTACCGCGACTATCATATTCCAATGCTTGCACGTATCACGGATTTCATTAAGGAGCAGGGAGCAGTTCCAGCGATTCAACTTGCTCATGCGGGAAGAAAAGCCAGTACCTACAGACCGTGGAGTGGTAGTGGCGAGATTTCTGTGGAAGATGGACGCTGGCAAACTATTGCACCCAGCAGCGAACGCTTTTCTGATCGTTACCCTTTACCTGAAGCTCTAACTCAGCAAGAGATAGCCGAGGTCATCCAGAGTTTTCTCGCCGCAACTGAACGTTCGCTTAAAGCAGGCTTTCAAGTCATCGAATTACACGCGGCACATGGCTACCTTTTCCACGAATTTCTCTCGCCACTCTCTAATGCTCGTACCGACGAATACGGCGGCGACCTACGTAATCGTATGCGCTTCTTACTTGAAGCAACCGACGCAGTACGCTCCGCGTGGCCCGAAGAACTTCCACTCATAGTACGTATCTCAGCAACAGACTGGACAGAGGGCGGCTTAACCATCGCTGATAGCGTAGAAATTGCTCAGACCTTGAAGGGGCACGGCGTTGATCTGATCGACGTATCCTCTGGTGGCAACATCTCCACAGCAAAAGTTCCGGTTGCGAAAAACTATCAGGTTCCCTTTGCGGCCCAGATTCGCCGTGAAAGCGGCATCCCTACCGCCGCTGTCGGCCTGATTACAGAGCCAGAGCAAGCCAACACCATTCTGCAAGATGGCGAAGCCGATATGATCGCGCTTGCGCGTGAACTCTTGCGCGATCCCTACTGGCCTCTGCACGCCGCACGTACACTGGGATACGACATTCCTTGGGCACCGCAGTACGTTCGCGCCAAGCTATAGAGGGTGCTTTTTGCATCATCGGCGTTATTGCCCTACAATAGAATAAGGCAACCATGTCCTACTATCACATAAATGACAGACATTATTATGAATATATTGCTTAACTCACATACAGCACTTACGCATGCATCTCTCGATCAATATCTACCCGCGTTGCTTGCAACTCTACAAGACGCGGCAACACGAGCCATACAACTCGAACAAAATGTAATCGCTAGTTTTACCATGCCAATTCAATCCTACGATGCACTACAAGCGTTGACGGGTGCGCGAAAGGCACGTCTGGGCGATGTTTTGTTCTGGGAACAACCTTCTGAACAAAATGCTCTAGTTGGAGTAGGAGCAGCAACTACGATTGCAACAAGTGGCTCGACGCCTGCAAGCAATGCAGCGCGACAGTGGCGTACATTGCTACAAAATGCGGTCACTTCTTACGCAGAAGATGTTGAGGATATCGATGCAACTTATGGACATGGACCGCTTTTCTTTGGCGGTTTTGCTTTTGACCCAGAAAATACATTCACCCCTCTATGGGCGGATTTTCCTGCTGGACTCTTAATTTTGCCGCGCTTTCTGCTACTGCATAGTGGTACACAAAGTGTCCTTACTATGCATGTCTTGCTCCAATCTCATGAGAATGTAGAACAGAATTTTCAGCAACTTATAGACGACGCTGAAGCACTACTTACAGCTATTGAGAACTCAACGGATATAGGAAATGTGAATGACAGAGATGCAGGGAGACCACAAGGGTCTCCCCTACATGTTGGGAACAAGATGGGTTTGAACAGTTCTGCCGAAAAATTGATGATACAGGATACCCTTCCTGCCTCGGCATGGATGCAAAAGGTGGCGGAGGTTGCCAACGACATTCGACAGGGAAAATTTGAGAAGGTTGTTCTGGCTCGTAGCGTGCAAGTAACTCTCACCGAGGCAGCATTCAGTTTCTCAGTCGAAACAGTTTTGAGTAGATTGCGTGCAAGCTATCCGAGTACGTACATATTCGCGCTGCAACGCGGCGAGCGTTTTTTTGTCGGTGCGACTCCCGAACGCCTTGTACAAGCACAGAACGGGCAGATACACACGATGGCTCTTGCTGGCTCCGCTCCGCGCGGCACCACTGTCGAGGAAGACGAACGCATTGGTGTAGACCTTTTGCGGAGTGAGAAAAATTCTATTGAGCATTCGATTGTGGTTGCTCGTGTACGCGAGGCATTATTGGCTCATTGTCGTAAAGTCTCTGTTTCTGAGACACCACGTCTGCTCAAACTCAGAAATGTGCAGCATTTACAGACACCAATTGTCGCTGAACTCCTACCAGGACGCTGCATTCTCGATGTGATTGCCGACCTACATCCCACTCCTGCTGTTGGTGGCTTTCCACGAGAAGAGGCACTCGCCGCGATTCGCCGTATTGAGCAGATGGACCGCGGCTGGTATGCAGGACCAGTTGGCTGGATTGGTGCAAGCGGTCATGGCGAGTTTGCTGTTGCCTTGCGCTCTGGCTTGGTTTCCGAACACGAAGCTATCCTCTTCGCTGGCTGTGGCATCGTTGGCGACTCTAATCCACAGAGCGAATACGAGGAATCGTGCTTGAAGCTACAGGTCATGCTGCGTGGCCTCGGCGAGCAGAATTGAGACACCCATGACAGACGTTTCAGAACTATCACCGCTGCTTATCAATGCAGCTAACCCAACATATACCTATGTTTGCGCGTTTGTCGATGAACTACAACGCATGGGAGTACAACACATCGTCATCTGCCCAGGTTCGCGCTCGACGCCGCTTGCGCTTGCGTGCGCGGCACAGCCACGCCTTCGCGTCTGGATGCACGTTGACGAGCGATCCGCTGCGTTCTTCGCCCTTGGTCTCGCCAAACGTGCAGTTCAACCCATTGCGTTGCTCTGTACCTCTGGCACGGCGGCGGCAAACTTCTTTCCCGCCATCGTCGAAGCCAAACTGACGCATATACCCTTGCTAGTGCTTACCGCTGATCGTCCACACGAGCTGCGTGAGAACGGTGCCCCACAGACCATTGACCAGATACACCTCTATGGCTCGCACGTCAAATGGTCCGTCGATGTCGCGCTACCCGAAGCCACCAACCCCGCCCTGCGCTACATTCGCACACTTGCCGATAGAGCAACCGCCCTGTTGACGACGCAACCAGTGGGTCCCGTACACCTCAACTTTCCATTGCGCGAGCCACTCACACCCGCACCTATAGCGGATTCACCCTTACTCCCATCGGCACAGCGCGATTCTATAGCATGGCTTGGACGACCCGATAATATACCCTATACAACCGTGTCTGATGCAGACAAACATATTCCTGATGACGCGACTATCACGCATCTGCTTGAACTCATGAGCAAGGCAAAACGTGGCCTTATTGTAGTAGGACCACAAGAGAATCCTGCACTAGCA
>CAXUGH010000067.1:0-7512 GCA_964250365.1 uncultured Ktedonobacteraceae bacterium | reverse complement strand
AGCGAACTTATACATACCGACCCCATTGCCCTTTGTGATGAACTCATCAAAGCCTTCGTAGGGACTAGATTTATCGCGTCCGAAGGCGTGATTTATCACGCGAGATATAATTCAAAGAATGAACATAATATAGCCGATAAATCGGCGACGGACGCGATAAATCTGGTCCCTACGAATAATTTGTTACCCGAAAATTGGTTATCGACATGGCAACAAGTAGATGCATATACAAAGCAAGCGTTACAGGCAAGCATACAAGACTTCTCAGAGCCATTTGAAGGACGTGTCTTTACAGAGCTACACCAACTATTGCCAGAGGGGGCGTTGCTCTTTGCAGGTAATAGCATGCCGGTGCGCGACCTTGATACCTTTTTCTGGAATACAGAGCGTTTCATACGTATTATGGGCAATCGTGGCGCGAACGGTATTGATGGTATCGTCTCTAGCGCACTTGGTGCGAGCGCAGTCAACGACGGTCCAAATGTGCTGGTTCTCGGCGACCTCTCGTTCTTTCACGACATGAACGGCTTGCTTGCCGCCAAATTGCACAAACTCAACCTGACGATTGTCGTCATCAACAACGATGGAGGCGGTATCTTCTCGTTCCTGCCGCAGGCCGACTATCCCGAATCCTTCGAGCAACTATTCGGCACGCCGCTCAGCCTGGACTACAGCCACGCCGCCCAGATGTACGGCGGACACTATCAGCGCGTCGCCACCTGGGAACAATTCCGTACCGCGTTACAACATAATATGTACGGTGGCGGCCTACACATTATCGAGGTTCCAACGGAGCGTGATAGCAACGTTCACATGCATCGTGAGTTGTGGAAGAGCGTACAGAATGCATTGAAACCAATAATTGATTGATATGTAGGAGCGTGATAATGGATATTGACGAAATACTATGGCCCCTACAGCCGATGATTATTTTGTCAATGTTCATCATCAGACACTCAAAGAACAGGGCAAAAAGGCTAAATACATGAAAACACGCATACCAGTCAACGGCGTCTCCTATAACGTGGAGGAACGTGGCCCGCAAGAATATCCACCACTCGTCCTTCTACATGGCTTTACAGGTAGTGCTGCGAGTTGGGGGCGACACCTGGATGTATTCGAGGAGGCAGAATTGCGCGTGATTGCAATTGATATGCTTGGTCACGGGAAATCGGATGCGCCAAATGACCCTTATCGCTATGATATTCGAGAGTGTCGGGCGGATATACTGACACTGCTTATTGAGATGGATGTGCATGCGGAAGAGGCGGTCTTGCTTGGTTACTCGATGGGCGGACGTATCGCAATCTATACAGCGTTCTCAGGCTTCTTTCATGGCCTCATTCTTGAAAGTGCCTCCCCTGGCATAGCAGACCCAAGCGAAAGAGAGGAGCGCGTCAAGAACGATGAGCAGCTTGCGGAGCGTATTGAGCGCGACGGCATAGAAGCGTTTGTCGATTACTGGGAGTCGCTACCACTCTTCGCCAGTACACAACGTCTCCCAACGAAGCAGAGACAGGCATTGCATGCACAACGCCTAAAAAATAGCACGGTTGGCCTCACCAATAGTCTGCGC
The DNA here is from genome assembly GCA_964250365.1 of uncultured Ktedonobacteraceae bacterium. Taxonomy (GTDB): domain Bacteria; phylum Chloroflexota; class Ktedonobacteria; order Ktedonobacterales; family Ktedonobacteraceae; genus JBBQVS01. Next base: position 5,936 of record CAXUGH010000067.1, on the reverse strand, counting down.
GGCGTGGGTGCAGGGATGCAGCCAGACATGCGCGAACAACTTTATAGGTTGACCTATCCTACCTTGCTGATTACGGGTATACTAGATAGCAAGTTCACTTCCATCGCGCAGGAAATGGTGCAGTTGTTGCCAGACGCACAATTGACTGTAGTTCCCGATGCAGGACATATCGTTCACCTGGAACAGCCGAAGACTTTTGATCGGCTTGTGCGCGACTTTTGTCTCTCTATTCAATAAAGGAGTATTCATCGTGTCTGTAGAATGGAAAACTGTAAAAACATATACCGATATTCTGTTTGACAAGGCCGAGGGCATCGGCAAAATTACCATCAATCGACCAGAGGTACGTAACGCCTTCCGTCCTGAGACGCTCGACGAGATGATCGAAGCCTTCAATATCTGCCGCGAAGACCCAGAGATTGGCGTGGTCATCTTAACAGGAGCAGGCGATAAGGCGTTTTGCTCCGGTGGCGATCAGCGTGTGCGCGGCAATGGTGGCTATGTTGGCAAAGACGGTGTGCCGCGCTTGAATGCTCTCGATCTGCAAAAGAGTATCAAATATCTGCCCAAACCCGTTATTGCAATGGTCGCAGGCTACGCCATCGGTGGTGGTCACGTCCTGCACTTACTTTGTGACCTGACCATTGCAGCCGACAATGCACGCTTTGGACAGACGGGGCCACGCGTCGGTAGCTTCGATGCGGGTTGGGGTGCGACCTATCTAGCGCGAGTCGTGGGGCACAAGAAGGCACGCGAAATCTGGTATCTCTGCCGCCAGTACGACGCGCAGCAGGCTCTCGATATGGGACTCGTCAATACAGTGGTGCCGCTGGAACGCCTGGAAGAAGAGACGGTGCAATGGGCGAAGGAGATACTCGAAAAAAGCCCCATCGCGATCCGCTTCCTCAAGGCCGCCTTTAACGCCGATACCGACGGTCTCGCTGGCCTTCAGGAATTAGCAGGTGACGCCACCATGCTATACTATATGACGGAAGAGGGACAGGAAGGTAAGAACGCCTACCTTGAGAAACGCAAGCCCGATTTCTCGCGCTTCCCACGTCTACCATAAAAACAACTGTTTCTGCGGTAAAAAAATGGGCACAATGAAAATCACCGACATACACTGGAAAAGCTATCGCGTGCCATTCGCAAACACTCTCACCACCGCTCATGGGCAGATGGCGACGCGTGAGGGTGCCATTGTGATTATCACAACCTACGATGGCACACGCGGTATCGGAGAGATTGCGCCGCTTCCTGAGTTTGGCGGTGAAACGCTCGTAGATGCCTGTACATCTTTCTCACGCGAAACAACAGGTTTACGCACTAGAACGCTTGAGAGAGCATGGGAAAAACTCTCATCCCTCTCACCTGCGGCGGCATGCGGACTGGAATTCGCGCTCCTCGACCTACAGGGAAAGCGTGATGAATGTACAGCGAGTACTCTCCTCACGCAAGAGCCGCCGCGTACTGCCGTTCCCGTGAATGCCTTGATAGGCGCACAGTCGGTTGAGGACGCCTTCATATCAGCACTGGTAGCAAAACAGCGCGGCTTTCTCTGCGTCAAGCTGAAAGTTGGCAATGCTGGCAATCTAGAGCAAGAGATTGAGCGCATCGCTGCCGTGCGCGAAGCTCTTGGTCCAGCTATACATTTGCGTCTCGATGCAAACGAGGCGTGGACACGTGAAGAGGCCAATGCAATTCTGCCGCGCTGTGTCCCCTACAAAATTCAATACGTGGAGCAACCACTTCAGCGCAACGATTTACTGGGTATGCAACAACTTCGACGCATGCTCTCTCTTCCGATTGCCGCCGACGAAGCCGTGCATGATGTCGAAAGTGCGCGTCGCATTCTGCGCTATGGTGCGGCTGATGTGCTGGTTCTCAAGCCACAGCTTGCAGGTGGACTGCATGCTTGCCGAAGCATTATCGACGAGGCGACGCAACGCGGCATCCAATGCGTTCTCACTACGTCGATTGAGTCTGGCATCAGTCTCGCGGCAACGCTCCATCTCGCAGCGGCATCACCAGAGGTTACACTGGAATGCGGTCTCTCAACGCAATATCTATTAGAGGACGATTTTATTCTCGAAGAGCTAACGATTCAAGCCGGCATGATGCTCGTGCCAACTGCTTTTGGCCTTGGCGTCACGCTGGACGACGAAGCCTTAGACACGTACAGTCCTTCTTCCTATTCATTTAGCCCATCAGGGGCTGACGAGATATAAGTTCTATGCAAACATCGAATATGCTTCTACCCGATTGGTTAACCCGTTGTGCCGAGAATAAGCCTACACACCTTGCAATTCAGTATGACGATATCCGTCTAAGTTTCGCGGAACTGCACTCCGAGGCATCGCATCTCGCACGTCAATTTGCCAGTATCGGCATTGGTGAAGGGAGTCGTGTCGCGCTACTAGCCTTCAACAGCTTACACTTCGTTACCTGTGTTCATGCCCTTACACGCCTCGGCGCGATTCTCGTGCCACTAAACATACGATTAACCATAGATGAACTGCGCTGGCAACTACAAGATGTACACGCTACACTGCTTGTACACGACGCAGAACACGCTGTTATAGCGCGAGAGGTTGTCGAGCCTATAGCACACATTCCACGCGCAACATTTACAGCAATAGACGACGACTCCAACGTAGTTGTGTTAGGCGAGCAACCAGAGGCAGAGGTACCGTTACGAACACTGATTGACCTAAATGCGACACAAGCCATTATGTACACATCTGGCACAACGGGTAATCCTAAAGGCGCAATCATTACCTATAGCATGCAATGGTGGAACGCAATCGGCTCTGCCCTCAATCTCGGTCATCAGGCTGATGATTGCTGGCTCGCCTGTCTGCCGCTCTTCCACATCGGCGGCCTCTCCATTCTCATGCGTAGCGTCATCTATTCAATCAGCGTCATCGTGCAGCAGAAATTCGAGCCACAGGCCGTCAATCGTGCCATCATCGAACAACACGTCACGCTTCTTTCTGTTGTCACGGTGATGCTACAGCGCATGCTTGCTACATTAGATACGCAAAGAGTTACGTATCCATCGGAGCTTCGCTGCGTCTTGCTCGGTGGCGGACCCGCACCACGACCACTTTTGGAGGATTGTGCGGCACGCAACGTTCCCGTTGTGCAGACCTATGGTATGACTGAGGCATGTTCACAAGCAGTCACACTGATACCTTCCGATGCCCTCCGCAAACTCGGCTCGGCTGGACGCCCCCTGTCTCCGGTACAGCTACGCATTATGCATGAGAACGAAGAGGCCAAAGTAGGTGAGGCTGGCGAGATACAACTAAAAGGTCCAACAATCACTCCTGGCTATGCCGACCGACCCGAAGCCACCGCTAAAGCCTTTTCCGATGGCTGGCTCGCAACAGGCGACATCGGCTATCTCGACGAAGAGGGCTACCTGTACATGCTCGACCGCCGTTCCGACCTGATCATCTCCGGCGGCGAAAACGTCTACCCCGCCGAAATCGAGGCCGTACTACTCTCGCATCCCGCCGTTGCCGAAGCTGGCGTCTGCGGTCAACCTGATGCCCAATGGGGACAGGTACCAATCGCGTTTGTACGCGTGAAAGACGGAAACGCGATTAGTACAGAAGATTTGATGGAGTACGCAGCCCAACGCCTCGCACGCTACAAACAACCACATGCAGTGTATGTTGTGGACGAATTGCCACGAAATTCGTCGGGGAAGTTGTTGCGTCGGGAGTTACTGCGGATGGTGCCGTCGTAAGGGTTGCTTTAGCAGTTAGTGATACATGAGCAGCATAATCTCATGTATCACATCGCCAATGTTGAAGTCCTTGTCGTCAGGATTATAGCGAATGAATCTACATCCAAGTACGCCTTCAATATATTTTTGCCGCTGATATTCCTCTTTCTGGCTATAAGCTATATGGTTGTACTCATCACACTCAACAGCAATATGGCGATCTGGAAAATAAAGGTCGATGAAATAGCCATCTACTCTATATTGTCTAGTCATTGCATGATGCCGAAATGCTCTAGCAATTTGTCCAATCGTCTCTTGCTCCTTACTCAACGCAACGTTATCAACCAAAAGCGTTCCCATCTCTTGGGCAAATAAAGCATAGTCATAACCAGCTTCTAAAGTAAAATTTACAAGGTATGCCAGAAAAAGGGCAATTTCAGGTTTTTGTGGATCACAATGAGTGAGAAGTAGATATAAAGCGTATTTAGTAAGTAGATAATCTTCAATATACCGATATGCACGTCTTCCTTGCTCTATTCTCTTCTGGGTTACGACGAAATGGTGTGTTATCTCTTGTCCTGCAAGTTTACACGTTCTCATCGCCTGCTTTAACGTATCCTCAAAACTCCTCCATTCTATATAGGCAAGTAAAGTTCTTACCTCACGAGCAGACCAATACTCGATACCTTGCGGACTTATATGCTTGATACTTTCAAAGTCACTAAATTCAATAGACATGATACCCTTTTCCATATGTTGGGATAACTATATCGATAGCAAACTATTGACTTTATTCTATCATTTCTATCTAAAAAATGGCTCGTAATTTATCTTCTGACATTATTCACAACAGCAATAACAAATTAAGCATAATAAGATAGAAAATCAGGGAGACCGCAGGGTCTCCCTGATTTTCTATCTTATTATGCTTGCTATCTTGATGAAAACGCCTGTATACCTGTAATTTCGCGCCCGACAATCAGCGATTGCACGGTGTCCGTTCCTTCGTAGGTGAAAACAGCTTCGATATCGGCGTGGTGACGCGCTATGTTGTATTCGAGCAGAATACCGTTGCCGCCGAGCATCTCGCGGGCATCGGCGACCACCTCACGCGCAAGTCGCGCATTGTTCATCTTCGCCATCGACGCCATTGCCGCCGTCATCTTATCTTCGCTCTGAAGCTGTGCCAAGCGCAGACAGAGCAGTTGCATGGAGGTAACATTAGCTAGCATGCTCGCCAGTTTGATCTGGATAGCCTGGAAACTTGCCAGTGGCTTGCCAAACTGAATGCGCTTTTGCGTATAATCGCGTGCGATTTCGTAGGCAGCGACGGCATGTCCAACCGCTTCCCATGCCACGCCAGAACGCGTCGCGGTTAGGACGCTTGAGGTGTCTTTGAAGCTGTGCGAACCTGCTAAACGGCTAGAAGCAGGGACATGCATATCGGTCATCTTAATATCCGTCTGCCATACAGCGCGTTTGGCAACCTTACCGGTCATGATGGTTGCCTCGAAGCCGGGCGTCCCCTTTTCCACGAGGAAGCCACCAACCTTGCCATCATCGTCACGCGCCCAGATAATCACAACATCAGCGAATGAGGCGTTACCAATCCATCGCTTTGAGCCGTTGATGATATATTCGTCGCCAACGCGATGCGCCGATGTTTCCAGTGCAACGGCGTCGGAGCCATGATCCGGCTCTGTCAATCCGAAGGCACCAATCTTCTCCAGATGTGCCATCGCGGGAAGCCAACGCTGCTTCTGCTCTTCCGAGCCAAGCATGGCGATAGACGACATAGCAAGGCCGGAGTGTACGCCAAAGAAGGTGCAGACGCTTGCATCAGCTCGTGCCAACTCTAGTGCAATTAAACCAGACGCAATGGTACTCATGCCTGGACAGCCATAGCCCGAAATCGAGCCGCCCGCGATATTGAGTGCCGCCATCTTAGGTATTAGCTCAAAGGGAAACTCCGCACGCTCCCAGTAATCGTTGATGATAGGAATGACCTCTCGATCACAGAAGTCGCGCACCTTGTCACGAATTGCACGCTCCTCTGCGGTGAGTAGCTCATCCATTAGATAAAAATCCACGCCTTGCGACGACTTAATCTCAGTTGCCATTTTCTCATCCTTTTGCGATAGTTACAAAGTGGAATATCATTATTGTAATATTTTAACGCTACATATAAATAGAATGCAAGCAC
>CAXUGH010000066.1:18977-19468 GCA_964250365.1 uncultured Ktedonobacteraceae bacterium | reverse complement strand
CAGGCGCAAACAGGGAGCAGCAGAAGAGCGCGACTATTCCCAGGAACCTCGACAAGCACGCAGAAAGGCAACAGAAGAGCGCGACTATTCTTCAGCGACTTCAAAGCGTAGACGCTGGACCGAACCAGAACCTGTTAGCAGAGACAGACGCGAACAATCCTCAGCGGCTCCCAAACGTAGACGCTGGACCGAACCAGAACCCAACCGTAGAAAAGCATCTAGCTCGAACGGGCAGAGAAAAGAGCGCAAACCATCCCCATTTGATTGGGAGGCGGAACGCTCGTATAGAGCTACATCCGGGGCTTCGCGCAGAAGTTCAGATAGAACAGATAGACCCGCGCGAACTGGTCGTACAACTGGAAGACGCAAAACTGCCGCTTTTCGCTAGCAGAATTATCATCACGTACCTTAAAGACTAACTGTTTGGATATAAAATTGGTGGCCGACTGGGGAGGGGCCGAATTTTTTTTAAAAACATTTTTATTTAATAA
>CAXUGH010000066.1:17522-18967 GCA_964250365.1 uncultured Ktedonobacteraceae bacterium | reverse complement strand
CAGTTAGTCTAATCGCCATTTGAGAATGACGGCGAGCCACTTGGCGTCCTTGCCTCGGTAGTTTCCACACGACCGAGCGCAGGACTGCTCAGCAGCACAAAGCCAAAGCCGACCTTCGCGCACACGTCCAGAATGCCGTACAAAACGACTTCCCAGAACGGATTGATTACGCCAAAGCCCTCTTGTCCCAATGCCCACACAATCGGGTAACACACCCACAGCACAACAAGAATACCAGCAAGCGTGGTAAACAAGCGTGTCACCTGAGCATCACGTTGACGCGCACCAGCGAGAAGACGCGTCCCAATGATATACAGAATACCAAAGAAAGCGACACAACTAAAACCGAACCACGCCCAGCGATAATCGGAGCGAATGTATGAGGCCACAAACCCTGTGACAATCATATACGCATCGGTGCCAAGCAGGATTGCTAGCAACGCGCCTCGCCCTGGATAACGTGGTAGAGCCACCCACGCAAGGTCTAGCAAGAGCAGGGGAGTAGTGATTAACCAATCAATGTAGCGTGCAAAGTAGAAGGTGTGTCCTCCCTGCACAATCGTTCCGTAACCGCTCGCCATCGCAAAGTAGAGCGTTGCCGCAACCAATGGAATAAATGCGGATGCATAGAAGAAGTGCCGATTGTCTTCGCGCGATCTTGCGGACATAGCAATGAACGCAAGGCATCCAAGAATCATAATAGCCGAGACGATCCAAAGCACCGTTCGCGTTGCTGCATCCACGCCGCTCACAACGTCCATAATAACCTGTCCTTTCTTTTTCTCCTCGTGGAAAAACACTTTCTCGTAAGTAACTTTATGTGCAAATACACATACCTTAGATGAGCGTTTCCATATACAATGGGTACAATGAAGGAATTTTCATAATGTAGCTACAGCAGGTCAAATCTTTACCACACCAAGCGTCTCAAACGGCACTCTCTACGTCGCCTCTGCCGACAGTGACGGCTCCCCAAATGGTATAGTATGTGCATACAGACTGTCAGACAAATCGTGAGGAAAGGTATTAAGAAAAAAGATGAATAGATGGGAAGAACGCAACAAAGGAGTTATTGAGGAGTTTCGTACACACGGTGGACTGGTGCAAGGTTGGGCACAGTTGATCCTGCTCACAACAACAGGAGCTAAAACTGGTCAACCGCGCATCGCACCCCTCATGCGTGTTGATGATGGAGACCGCCTACTAGCGGTAGCCTCTAAGGGTGGAGATCCGAAACATCCCGAATGGTATCTCAATCTACTGGCTCATCCACAAGTAACGGTTGAAGTGGACAATGAGAAATTTGAGACGACTGCTCGTGTTCTCACTGGCACCGAGCGAGAACAAGCCTTCAAGAGAGCCGCAGAGGTCTTTCCTCCCTATGCGGAGTATCAAAAGAAGACGGAGCGCGAGATTCCCGTCATTGCACTCGAACGACCAGCTAA
>CAXUGH010000066.1:10806-17422 GCA_964250365.1 uncultured Ktedonobacteraceae bacterium | reverse complement strand
TGAGCGTTAGCTCGCAGTAACACGTACCAGGAAAAATATACCTTCACCCTTAATCTTTTGGGTATTTTCTTGCTAAATATAACCGTTTTTGGTTAAAATACTTTCAATGACATAAATGTCATAAACAAAAAACGGAGTTCTCATGAGTTAAAAGCGTGATCGTTTCAACTCTATTCGTCCCTCTTAATGCTCACCTTCTCAACAGCTGCTCTTTTTGTTGGAACATCACACTCGTTCAAAACCCTGAGTACATTTACAAGCGATCAGAGAAACACTGAGTTCTTTCATAGGCGTATCAGTACAATGGAATCAGGTGCATAAGCAATATACTCATAAAAGTATGTAAGAACGAGACTCCGCGAAAGGAATCGTATTGTGATGGATGAAGCAGCAAAAGAACACCTGCTCCGTTTTCGAGAGAGCGTTATTCTCCCTTTAGCAAATACTGATGCCGATAAATGGCCTATTCGCTCTGGACGCATTAGCCGTATCTGCCTCGACGAGTTCAGTCGCGAATTTTTTGCAGATATTCAGCTACTACGCCAACAACACATGTCTGAGCAATCTATCGCCGCTCTTTTTGAACATCCATCGCATCTGTGGAGAATGAGTCATCATCTACTCAATGGCTTACGTCTGCTTGATACTCCTTTAGAGAATCAACAGCAAGCAATACTGACTTTATTGAGGCTTATCTCTTATCTGAAGTATGGCGATATCTTCTGTAGGAGTGGCGCAAATATTATCTGGTCTGGTGCCCAAGTTACTGATACAACAAATGATTTACAATCTCTCGAAGAACCGAATGCTGCACGCATTGTTCATCAGCTAGCAGGAGTACTTTGGGCATATGCAGAGTCGCTCTACTTTGTTGCTCATGAGCTTTCGGTTGAAATTCATGGTCCTTACAAACTTTCCAGCGATTACTCGTTGCTTGTACGCGATTACTTTGATTTGCAACCTTCTGCCTTGTGGCCTTTAGAAAACACATTTGTATCACCAAAAAAAGTTTGTATTTTAGTCGTGTACCGTTCTTTTCGAGCGCATCTGGATGTGTACAACAATCTGTACGTCGATGCGGGGGTACGCCTCGTTGACGAGGTAGTCTCGTGTCAAGTGCTGATAGATGGTCAATTAGCCACGTCTGCAAAGATACAGCACTTGATTCAAGAGGCAAGCAAAGCAATAGGAATGATAACAAAGGAAGTAAACCAGTGGTCACTTGAACAGATAGCGCGTCACTATATTTACATTTTCTGGTGGCGTAAAGCGGCTCTGAGCAAAGCTCTGCAAAAAGATTGGCAGCCTCCACAGAGAGTTCTCGACCGCGTGATTGAGAAAAATATCCCAGATGCAAGTAGTACTAACCCTTCTTTGGAAGCACTACGTAGACAGTATACTTTCTGGTAAATAAAAAAGAGGATGCTGAGAAAAGCTTCATAAAGAAGCTTTCTCAGCATCTATCGAGTCACTCTGTATAAATGAAATTGCGATAAATCCTTAATCGATGGGCTGTAAAGAGTTTGTTTCAGCAGATGTAACCTGAGCATGCTGTTTCTCTACAACCTCCTCATACCCCCCACCATACTCCTTCTTACGATACCACTTCAATACTTTCTGTGTGGGCGGTACTAATGGAATTGATTTGTACTGCTCAACTGCATCGGGAGTCCAACCACCTTTTCCCTGCTCAAGAAAACGAAGCGAACCATACCGGTTTCTGATCTCTTGTACTCTTTCATGTGTCTTCTCTGGCGAAAACACATGTTTCCCTTCCTGCACTTCAAACAATGCTTCATGCAGGTCGGGACGATGCTTACACATCTTCAAGTAGCCATCAATGGTCAGCGTCAAGCCATACAGCCCGTCCTGGCATGGAAAGACAGGACAGTCATTACATATACTTCCATACGTTGTACCTACAACGCCATCCTTTACAAGAATCTGAACCTGTGCATTATTCTTTAAGGCGAAACCAGGCATAGGTGAGCCGACCTTGCCAGGAGGATATACCCACCTTGAGCCTTCACTATATCGCTGAACTATAGGTATAACCTCATTCATGCTTACAAAATTCTCTTTCCAGAATTGATAGCCGGGATACTCATAGTAGACTAACTCAAGTATTTTCAAGGTGACGTTGCCGAAGCTTTCAGCAAGGCGTAACATCGGCTCAATCTGGTCGAAATTCTGGCGCGTGACGACCATATTAAGTTGAATTGGAAATTCCAACGCTAAAGCCTTCTCGATACCCTCACGTACCTGTACATACATAGACTGCGAAGTTTGTGTCATTCTTGCATAACTCTCCGGTTCCGCAGCGTCAAGACTTACCTCGATTAGGCTCAAACCTGCCTCTTTGAGTTGTGGTGCAATCTTACTTAAACTCCAGCCGTTCGTAATAATTCTCGTTTCGGGAAATAAGTGCTGAGAAAAATCCACTATATCGATGAGGTCTTTACGAAGTGTTGGCTCGCCACCCGTGAACTTGACAACACGAAATCCAGCCCTACTCAACTCCTCCAAGATTTTTTTCAGTGAAGGAGTGTCAAGGCTGTTGTCAATGGTGTAGCTGTTCTCGCCCCAAGGTGGGCAGTAGATACAGCGCATATTGCAGTCCCCATGCAAACTGATTCTTAGATGGGGTAACTGCACAGAGTGATCATCGTCACTCTCTGAAACGCCCCGCGTGTTTTCCATTCTTACTATTTCCTCTTACGCTAACAATTGTCGAAAAATAAATCAAATTTTTTCTCTCTATGTATTCAAATGAATGTACCGCTCACTTGAATATAATTTTTGAACGATATTGGATATTCAAAATGAACAAATTGCCAAATGTACTACTTAGTTGACAATAATACGAAGTTTTGATTTACGTTCAAAATTAGGCAATTCTTCAACCTAAATAATAGATGCATGAACCTTATTTATGATATACTCTTCAAAGAAGCCCATTATGGATCAAATAGGGAGACTCTGCAATGAAAATGATCGCGCAAGGTTTAGGCGTCAGTACGGGTATTGTCACTGGTCGCGTTCGCGTTCTCTTGAAGCCAGAAGAACTTGATCAACTGCAGGATGGTGAAGTTCTTGTCGTACAGCGCAGTAGCCCACTCTGGACCGTTGGTATGATTCATGCTAGTGCCATTATTAGTGAGGTCGGCGGTATAATCTCTCATGCCGCGATTATTGCTCGTGAAATGGGAGTTCCCTGTGTTGTTGCGGTTGAGCAGGCTACATCGCTTTTGACCAACGGAACGCTCGTGCGCGTCGATGGCGAAAAAGGCACCATTCATGAAGTTGACAGCTTATAGCATACTCCTTTCGCTATACAGGTTTTCCACGGCACCTAATATTTTGAGTGTGGCCTTCTGTGCTGCGGTTAACCCTCGTACATCGGTGATGTCAACGTCTTCATATGGTCTTGGGCTTCTCAGCGTTCTTACATGTTCACCTGTTTGCGAATTCCATAGTTTGATTGTGCCATCGTAGCTTCCAGTGGCGAAAAGTGAACTATCGAAAGAGGCAACAGAGGATATTTTGCTTGTATGACCGGATAGGAGATGGAGGAACTGCCCTGTATCAGCATCCCAAACACGGGCGGTTTTATCCTCACTTGCGCTAGCGAACCTATGCCCATCTCTGGTATAGGTGAGGGAGCATATTCGTCTGCTATGACCCTTCATTTCGCGAATACAGTTTTGTGTGGAGACATCCCAAAGACGGACAATCTTATCATCACCACCACTTATGAGGAATTGGCTATCCGGGCTAAAGCGAACGCTATAAACGCGTCCTTTATGACCAGAAAAAACGCCAAGGCGTTTGTAAGTATGGGCATCCCACAGATAGATGTTTTGATCTTCGCTACTGGTAGCAAGGAAATTGCCATTGGGACTCCACGTTACCGAGTACACCTTGCTTTGGTGTGCTTCAATGGTATAGAGGCACATGCCAGTCTCGGTCTCCCAGATACGTACAGTCTGATCGTCACTGCCGCTAGCGAGTTTGCTGGAATCGGGGCTGAAAGTGATAGAGCGCACACGTTGTCTGTGACCACGTAGCGGTGGGAGACTAATACCGTTCTCGATATCCCAGAGCCGCACTGTTTGATCATCGCTGGCACTCGCAACTCTACTATTATCAGGGCTAAAGGCGACTGCTCGAACTCTATGCGTATGCTCATGTAAGGACGGCAAACGAGTACCGGAGGTTGCATTCCAGATGCGTACATGCCAGTCCTCGCCTCCACTTACAAGAAGCGGTGTGGCGTTAGAGTTAAAGGCAACCGAATAGACCCAGCCACTATAGCCTTGTAGCGTGTAAAGACATTGGTTGTTGTGCGTGTTCCAGATACGTACAGTCTCGTCGTCGCTACCGCTTACAACGGTAGAACTATCATGACTCGCGCACGAGCGCACTCCATTAGTATGTCCACGTAGGGATTGTGGGCGACCCGTGATCATATTCCATACTAGCACTGCTTCATCGTCACTGCCACTAATCAGCATGTCTTTGTCACTAGAACTAAAGCTCACCGTATAAACTCTAGCACTATGGCCGATCAATATTTGAGAACAGTGAAATGTTGACATGTCATCAGGCGTGGTCGTATCCCAGAGACTAATCGTTCCATCCTCATTGCCACAGGCAAAACTTGTATTGCTCCTAAATGCTACAGACCAGATCGAGCCACCATGTCCATCCAGCTTTTGTGAAGAATAGCCATTCTCTACATCCCAGATACGAATAGTTTCATCATGACTAACACTTACCAGAGTTCGTTTATCAGGGCTAAAGGCAATTGCGTTAATTTTCTCATCATGTCCAGACAATATATGAATACATTCGCTCGTTTGCACATCCCAGATGCGAATCATTTTATCATCGCTGCTGCTTGCCAACAAAAGTTTTCCATTCATCGAAGCAAAAGTTACAGATCTTACTCTATTCTCATGCCCACTTAACAAACCGACTCCTTGCCCTGTCTCCACATTCCAGATGCGTATCGTTTGGTCATGACTACCACTCGCTAGGAGCTTACCATCCTCACTGAAAGCAACCGAGCGTACCCAATCGCTATGGCCTTTCCAGGTATGCAACAGCCTCCTCGTTTTCATCTCCCAGATGCGAACCTCACCATTCACAGTTCCTGCAGCAAGGAGTTTACCATCTGGGCTTAACACTACGGAAAGGATGCTTCCAAAGGTATCTGCAAAAACTGAACTAAAGAGATTGGCATGTGAAAAATTCACTTCGGGCAACCCTTTTTCACGTAAGTAGGCTTGTCTTACCGTAAGAAATGAAAAATCATAGCCATGCAAATCATAGCCAAGATAGAGGAGGAGGTTGAGGATATTTCCCGCTTTGTAGCCAGTTCTTTGCGTTTTTTCTTTCCGCAATGTGGCAAGTAAGCTTTGCAGTTTATTCTCAATCTCCTGCTGATTGAAATTTGCAAGCAGTTTCTCTTTAAGAGGGTCAAGAATAGAACGCATTTGCTCTCTTCGTATATAGTCCTCTATCTCTGCCTTAATCAGCGCGTGACTCTCTAGGAGGGCGACTTGCTGCACATCTATCTCCTGATATGCTGCTTGCACAAGCTGATCGGTTACGTAATCCATTACCAGCGGCCTTAATCCGAATCTGGTTGCGTCTCTTCGCTCGATTAAAGAGCGCCTCAAGAGAGACTCGAGGACATTGAGCAAATCTGGTTTGGCTGCGACGTGCAAAATATCCTCGCGCAACCTTTTCGTATCCACTGCCTCGCGATTGATAGCCAACCAGTACATAACCTCTCTTTCTATGTCAGAGAGGCGCTGAAATTGTTGATCGAGCAAGTTATGTACAATGTTGACGACGACTTGTTCTTGTTGTTGCTCCTCTAAACTGCTTAGAAAAGCTGTGATGTTGCCACCGAAGACATCACGTATAGGTGGAGAAACGAGTTGTAGGGCAAATGGATTGCCAGAGTATAGCTGTACTAAACTTCGCCACGCATCATTCTCTACTATAAGACCCTTGTCGCGCAGAATCTTACGTCCGTCCTCTTCCTCAACACCGGAAAGCACTAGTGATTTTACCGCTGTTCCTTCTAAAAGGGCCACTTCTTTTGGCTTCTCGCGGCTGGTTAGCAGAAGACAACTGCTGTGTGGAAGCGTACAAACAAGATCAAGTAACTTCCCATACTCATCGTAACCATCCTCGTATTCGCCTACTAAACTTCCACTTTTCAGCAATGACTCAAAGTTATCCAGAATAATGAGGCAACGATGCCTCTCCAGGCAATCGATAAATGCATCAAGTTTACCCTGTACATCATCTTCCACATATTTTTCTGGTTCCTCGGAGAAAAAGCGTAGGCAGTCCAGAATGATAGTAGTAAAAGTTTCCTCTGCAGGAGTTTGAAAGGAATACCATGCGGTATAGACAAATTCATCTTGAATTCTTTCAGCCAACTCTATCGCTAGACTTGTCTTGCCAACCCCTCCCATACCTAGCACGGCGAGACAACGTACAGGAGGCTTTCCTACTATAAATTCTTGAAGTTGTTCAAGCTCTCTCTTTCGTCCATAAAACACTTCCTGTTCGGGGATAGCATATCGCTGTTCTTTTG
>CAXUGH010000066.1:8984-10706 GCA_964250365.1 uncultured Ktedonobacteraceae bacterium | reverse complement strand
TTCTTTATTTCTCGCTTTGTACGAAATTCTTCAAGTAAATCAGAAAAAGCACTCATCATTCTTCCATCTTCGCAGAGTTCTATCAAGAAACTTCTGATAGCTAATGCAACAATGTTACTTTTTTCGCCTACATCCCAGAACTTAGCTTTCCTTCAAGGTACCGAAAATTTACTCAAAAATGTTACTACAGTATTCTATCTAAAAAATATGAGAAAAGCAAGTAGGATTCTTACTCCTTAAAATATCAATGTCTTTTATCACTTTGATAAGTTCAGGAAATACGCTCATCTCCTATGAGAAAGATGTATGCTATCTTAACTTTTTTCATGCTCAATAATTTTATAAAGAAGACCGAAACAGTGTACAAATTATCCACAGTAAACACTTACAATTTTTTAGTTTCTATGGTATACTTTCTTTCCAGGGGTTAGTAAACATTTTAGAATGCAATAGTCACCTTTACCTGAAAGCGCAAGTGACCGACTAATCCTACCATTGGAGGGCTGCACATGCAACAACGTTTCGTATCTCCTTCAAGCGAAAAAGCGTGGTTGTTTCATCGAGGCAAATGGTTTAGTATCGACGATCCTCTTTTTAGGAAAGAATACTCTGTCTTTCGTGCTAGTGGTCCTCGGCGTCAAACGCGTCGCCGCTCATTTCATGGTTACGAGCTAACACAGTGGACGTTAGGACCAACGTTCCTTCGACCAAATTATAGTGGTTTACTAGTCTATGTGTACGTTCATCAAGAGATACGAAAAGCACGCTACCTGATCCTCATTGAAGCTCCTCATACGAGCGAAATCCTGTATGCACAAGACCTTCCAGATACATTTGATATCCTGCACCAGCTGGCTCCTATTGTCAATAACGCCCTCCTGGTAGATGTCTACCATAGAGGCATAAACGCATACTCACATAACCAATAGACGATATAGACGCCGTGTCAAAAAGTTTATCAAGCATCAGCAACGCGGATGTAAGGAGGAGCGTATGACACATCAGGATAGGTTATCCGATTCCGGCAATTGTATTACCGTCGAGGAAATAAACGCAATTTTAGAGCAGTACGATAGCTTCATTTACTACCTAGCACGAAGATACATTCCTCGCGGCATTCTCTTCGGGGGGGTGATAGATATGGACGTTGAAGACCTAGTACAAAAGACGCGCATCAAGCTCTGGACGGCACTTCAGAAACATGATATTCATAGTATGAAGAGCTATATCAGGCGGATTGTGCGTAATGAGACAGTAGATATGGTACGACAGCATAAACCTGTCGTACCTCTTAGCACTAGTGATGATAGCGAACTCCCTCAATCAAGTAGATTAGTTGCTGTAGGTCAAGAGGTATCCGACCCAACCGAACATGTCGAGGCAAAAGAAATGCTGGCAAGTTACTCTAGTAACTTGCCTGAGCATGTTGTTAAACTGCCGCCGTTGCAACAACGGGCGATGATATGTGAGTTAAAAGATCGTATTGCAGACCTGTTACCCTTGGTTGATATGTTTCAGCGACATGGAATGGATATCAAAAACGTAGCTTGGCCTAAAGCAGAAAACGAGTTACGTAGTTCGCGCGTCTCGCTCTCTATAGCACGCAAAAAACTACGTGCAACCATGAAAGTTGAGGAGTGGTAAGAGCAGTGCCGCCGTGTTTGGGGGCGCCCCGCCGGGGCCCCCCCAGGGGGGCGTGGGGGATTTTTTTGTTGTGGGTAT
>CAXUGH010000066.1:2446-8974 GCA_964250365.1 uncultured Ktedonobacteraceae bacterium | reverse complement strand
CCACGAGGTTTGCGGCTCAACGAGCCTGAGCCACAAACGTCGTGACTGCTCTTATTTAGATGATTGGCATAGTCTGCTCTTCTCGCAACTTCGCTTTTCTATTGGCTGCCGCAGCTTGAGCAGAGGCTTTGCGTCGTTCTCGTACAAGAGCTTGATGTTCGCTGCGCCAGCCCTCGATATCGCTACTTGTCAATGTCAAAATAAGGCGTCGGTCGTAGACCGGATAGGCGTGTTCGCTACCAGCCTTGCGAAAGTTGCCGTAACCGAGGACGGGAAGCTTTTTCTCTTCCGTCCAGCGTTTACGTTCAGTTGTCGTACAATTGAGCAGTTTTTCGAGTTCCCAGGGTGGCACGGCGAGTTCAAAGGCAAAGACTTCAAAAAATTGAGCTTTCGCGGTTTTGTCCATCTCTAAGCGTGTCAACAGATGTTACACGAGATTGGGCTTCATTTCTCGTGAGCTAGCGGGCAGCTTGAGAAAGGTCAGAAATGCTCCTAGTTGCTCTTTGGTAAGTAGTGTTTCCCATTCTTCTGGTAGGACAACCGCCTCTGTGAGTTCTGGATAAGATGCCTCCTGCTCCTGCTCACTCAAACGCTTGATAGCTTTGACCCACGCTGGCTTCCTCGCTTCCTCCAACTCGCGTTGCCGCTCCAAATAGACAACCCGGCTGGCTTCGAGCTGAGCCTCATAATGTATCACTATTTCCAGCCATAGAGTCATAAAATCCTGTATCGAATTGGGAATATCTACCTGCAAAACCTGTTGCAACTCGAAAACATCTCCACGCACAGAAAGTACAAATGCCTCTTGAGGGGCTATTTCTGATCGAGTGCTGTATTGGGTTGCGAACAGTATCAGGCGTTGCCGAATGTCGTCGGTTGGCGTAAAGATGGGTTCGGGTGCCCCACTAAAGAGTCTGCCTTCCGCCTCAAATGCTTTACGAATCGGAGATAGCTCAATACGTATGTTGGCAAGCTGAGGTTCTATCTTCTGCACACTGATATAGGGGCGGCAATGCTTTTTACATCTGTTCTGCACCAGAATCTGAACTTGATTGCTGACATCTGGACCGAGCAGGAGATAGCCACGTTGCCACGCTTGCTCAACCAACTCATTCTCAATCCTGCGCTCTTGCGATCTAAGCTGTTTACGCGTTGGTTGCTGTTGATAAAAAGGCTCTCGCACTCCAGAGCTAAACCAAGTAGCCAGAGCTTGCAACCAATCGTGACCTATTGGAGGCTTTAGTTGACTCTCGATCTCAGCATCCAATACACACACTTGATAGGCAAGTTCGGAAATGAGATTGAACTGCTTGATAGGCATATTAATTAGATGATGTTGGAGAGCATTTACGTTCAAACATTCAAACTCACCATCTCCATCGGCAGAGCCTTCGACCTCCCACCACGATGTGTAGGTTGCATAGGCTATCTGTGACTGCGCTGAACGTATTCTATAGCCGAGCGACAGGCAGAGGTCGTCAAGCAACTCATCCATCGACTCTTCACCAATCATTCGCTCAAACCAGGAGACAAATAACGTATTAAGTTGCTCATTATTATGCTGCAAAAGCGCGGTTCGGCATTGGTGTAGCAGTCTCTCCGTTTTGGGCTTCATATCTCTCTTCCCTCATTATTATGTATTGCTTATTTTTACCTTTTTCAAGCGTTTTTGGATAATTGACAATTTCTATTGCGCTCATTTTACATGGTCATAAATGTTTGTGCAAGGTATTTTGATGGATTATTAAAACTTGATAAATACATATTTCTGTGGAAGAGTAAATTATAATTTTTAGTACAAGATACAGAGGATACGTGTGTGCTTCGGTACACACGTATCCTCTGTATCTTGTCGCCCCTTGACGAACACAATTTCCTCATGTTACAATTTAACTACCAACTGGTAGGTAGAATAACATGACAAAACAAACAACACTTGATGCTCGGAGCCGCGTAATTGAGGCGGCGGATCGGCTCTTTGCCGAATATGGATATTCGGCGGTTGCCTTGCGCGATATCGCGCAGGAGGTGGGGATACGCCATGCCTCGCTGTACTATCATTTTCCACAGGGCAAGGAGGAGTTGTTTGTCGAGGTGACGGCGCAACGTATGCGTCATTATGCTGAGGGATTGCGACAGGCGATTCGGGCGTCAAACGAGGCAAGTAAAGAGAGTGAAAAGAGCAGTTTATGGCAAACACAGTTACGTGCTGCCGCAAACTGGATGTTAGAACAGCCTTCGATGCACTTTGGGCGCATGATGCAATCCGATATGCCTGCAATTAGTAAAGACGCCGCCGAGCAACTACGTATCATCATTTACTCTTCGCTTATGCAGCCACTTGAAGCTATTTTTAGGGAAGCACTTGAAAATGATGCTGTGCGGCGCGAACGAAGTGCTACATACGCGGGTATGTTCCTCTCGCTGATTGAGGGAATAGATAATTTGCCCGCACATTATGTGCAAGGCTCGAAGCACGAACTGGTTGATGTCATGCTTGATGTGTTCGTTCATGGCTTGACGAACTAATTTGGAGATTGCTATGGAAACATCTGTTGGACAGGTACAAACACTACAACCTGCACACGCCTCTCGTAAAGATGTGCTTACACTCTGGCTTGGTATCGCCTTTAGCGCAGCCTTTACTGGCTTGATCTGGATCACTGGCGATATGCTGAAGGTCTTTCCGCATCTGCCACAAAAGGATGCGTTATGGTACTTCTGGCAACTGCCATCCCGCACTCTCGCCGGAGAAATTAGCGCATGGGGCTTGTACGCGCTCCATCAGATAGCAAGCTGGGGCACCATATGGTATGCCCAACGCTATGTGAAGAAGTATACGACGAGCCTGCACCCGATCAACATTGTGGCGTTGGGAATGAACGCTTTCTTCATCCTGCTCCATTTCGTGCAAACGCATATCTGGTACGATGGACTTGCTCAGAGTGTCTCCGTACTCACCTCGCAGGGATCGGTGATTGTCCTGTTGGTGTGGGTGCTACTCATGGAGAACAATCGGCGTGGCCTTATCGTGGGCAAAAGATTGCCGTTTCCGCAGCGTGTTGTTCAATTCGCCCGTAAATATCATGGCTACTTCTTTTCGTGGGCTATCATCTATACCTTCTGGTATCATCCAATGGAAAACACGTATGGGCACCTCGTGGGTTTCTTCTACATGTTCCTGCTCATGCTGCAGAGTAGCCTATTCTTCACACGCATCCACGTCAACCGCTACTGGACGTTTACGCTAGAGGTTCTCGTGCTGTTTCATGGCACACTGGTCGCGCTCTATCAGGGCAATGGTCTGTGGCCTATGTTCCTCTTTGGCTTTGGAGGAATTTTCATTATCACGCAGATGCATGGGCTAGGACTGAAAACATGGATGAAGTGGGGCTTTCTGGCACTCTATGTAGCAGGAGTCGCGGTCGTCTATAGCATGACAGGTGTGAGCCATCTCTGGCAGGTTTCGGCTATTGCCCTCATCGATTATCCCGCCGTGATTGTGTTGGCACTGATACTCGGTGGCATTGTCTATGCAACGGGTTGGCGACGAAATGCGAAGCCTACTAAGGCTTGATAATTTTTTTCGTAGGGACCAGATTTATCGCGTCCATTGCGTGATTTATCACGCGAAATCAATTATTATACATTTTATACAGAATCAAAAGGAATCTTGCTCAATAAATTGAGCAGCGGACGCGATAAATCTGGTCCCTACGAAATTCGGTAATCAGTGGAAAGGATACATATATATGCCTATTCTTAAAGATAAAGTGGCGGTTGTTACTGGAAGCAGCAAGGGGCTAGGACTAGCAATCGCTCAGGCATTCGCACACGAGGGCGCAGCCGTCGTACTCTCTGGTCGATCAGCACAGGCATTGCAAGACGCGGTGACGGAGTTGGAGCAACAGGGAGCGCGTGCAAGCTGGCTATTGACCGACGTGAGCGATCTGGAACAGGTCAAGACGCTCGCGCAACATGCCGTTGAGAAGTTTGGGAAAATCGACATCTGGGTGAATAATGCTGGCTATGCAGGTGTGTACGGACCAACGCTCGAAATAGACCCACAGGAC
The DNA here is from genome assembly GCA_964250365.1 of uncultured Ktedonobacteraceae bacterium. Taxonomy (GTDB): domain Bacteria; phylum Chloroflexota; class Ktedonobacteria; order Ktedonobacterales; family Ktedonobacteraceae; genus JBBQVS01. The sequence goes on along the minus strand of CAXUGH010000066.1, from coordinate 4,901 downwards.
TTCGAGCGCGTGATACGCACAAATATTCTCGGCGAGTACTACGGTTCGCTAGTCGCTGTTCAGCACTTTCTCGCGCAAGGTAATGGTGGAAAACTTATCAATCTATTGGGGCGCGGCGATAAAACACCCGTCGCCTTTCAAAATGCCTACGGCTCTAGCAAGGCATGGGTGCGTAACTTTACGCTGGCACTGGCGAAGGAACAAAAAAAGAGCAGCATCGGAATCTTCGCCTTCAATCCAGGGCTGGTTGAGACTGATTTGTTGTACAAAGTCGATGTGGTGAGAGGCTATGAAAAGCAGCTCAAAAACTTTGGAGCCATCATTCGCCTGTGGGCAAATCAGCCAGCAGTACCGGCGGAACGCGTCGTCTGGCTCGCCTCATCCGCAACCGATGGCAAGACTGGCCTTGAGGTGCAGGTGCTTACTCCACGTAAGCAGCTTGCCGGTGCCTTACGAGAACTGCGCCGCCTGTTGAAGCGCGAACCAGCACGCGATACATCAGTGAGTGTGAAGCTGGTCGCACCGTATCAACCTTAGACGTTCTTCTCATCGCTGATGGAGTTTATAGAACTTTTAGCGATTGAGCAATTTCTTTCACTTCCTGAGTAATTTGTTGGTTTTGTCTATTGATCTGGTTACAGAGTTGTTGCATACGCTCAAGAAGCCGCATATGTGTATCGAAGCGGGAAGACGCTTTTTCTGCTCTTGTGGTTGAAAATAAAGGCTCAGTTGAAGATTTATGAGGCGGTTGCATACCTCTTGCATCGTTCGAGTTAGGAAGAGACAGCGTAGTTGCGCGTAGCTGATGGAGACCAGCATACAGCTCGGAAGTGAGTGCTTTTTGTTGTGTTAGGTCTATACGTACCTTCTCGAAAGTAGGATTACTCTCCGCGATGCGGTTGTTCAGTTGATAATAACGTTGCAGGCTTGGTTGCAGACTGTCGGCAAGCGTTCCTGATGGTTGATAGGGCTTTATTGTTCCTCCATAAACAACAGCATTCTGTGTGTCAAGCAATCGCTGGAGTGCTTGTTCCAAGCGTGTATACTCTTGCGAGGTTTGGTTGATACGATTGAGACGCTCAGCCAGTAGATTAAAGCTCAGAGCGAGTGGTACAAGTTCGTTGTCCTGTAGTTTCGCACGTGCCTTGAAATCTCCATTTGCAAAGCGAGCTTGTGCATTTTTTACAACATCAATGCCGTACTCAAGCCTCTGCTTCTGTGCAATAATTTGTGATGTTTGCTCATTGATACGCTGCTGAGCCGCCGCTAAGTCTTCCGCTTGATTGGCACGCACCAATGCTCTCTCGACGCTCCAAGCACTTAACCAGGCAATCGCGGCACCCACAACTTGAAGAATGAAGGCGTCGCTTAACTCCGAATAGGCAAAGCCTTGTTGATTCACTTGAATCTCTTGCGTAAGCAACCTATCGTGAGGAAGGAAACTAAAAAGAGCAGCTATGATGACAATATGAAGAATAGCGATGATAGGTATAAATCGCCGCGAAAGGATGACTCCACTAATAAGAACGGGAATGAAGAACAGGTCAAAGTCCGGTATATTACTATTTCTAATACCAGTAGGTAACGTCGTGAGTAACACGATAAACGTGACATCTATCGCAACAATGTAGAAGATACCTGCCAGAGTTACTCTACCTGAACGATTGAGAACAAGAGCAAGAAGGATGAGAACAAGGTTGAGCAAGATAGGTATCCAGTATGTTGGTACTGGTATTGCAGTGGGGGAAGCTAAAAGAATAACTGCTACCCCACAAAACAAAATAGCACTGAGGAGTCGTGAGTGACGTAGACGCTCCTGCTCTTCTACCGATGTCCCAAACCTCTCACGAGGCGGCGCACTCCAACTGAGCCAACTTCTTACAAGACGCGGGAGCATCCCCTGCTTTTCTAACTGAATAGGGACATTTCGCAGTGGTATCTGCTCTTCATATGTAGAATGAGAAAAAGGCGAATCGTTCATGAAACAGCAACCTCTTCAATTTAGAAACTAGGAACGATTAAATGGTAGGGTCGCCTGAATATACTCTCTCTTAGGAGGACATGTACAAAGATTTCATTCATGTATGCGCCAATATTATATCGTAACTACCTGAATTTGGGAATGTTAGCAGTACTATTTTATCGCATAGAGTATAATTTATTTACTATCAATCTTCAATTAGAACGCATCTTGCAAGGAAACTATCATGTGTAGAAGCATTCAAATCCTTTTCAACATCGACCCACCTGTAACCGAGGAAGAGATTCGGGCAGCATCACTACAATTCGTGCGGAAGGTGAGCGGCTTCAACAAGCCTTCAAAAATCAACGAGGCAGCATTCTACGCCGCCGTTGATGAGATTGCAGCAGCCTCTAGCAAACTTCTTAGTTCACTAGAGACGAACGCATCGCCGAGAAATCGTGAGGAAGAGGCAGCGAAGGCGCAGGTACGCGC
>CAXUGH010000066.1:0-2346 GCA_964250365.1 uncultured Ktedonobacteraceae bacterium | reverse complement strand
GTTAGAAGCGTCCCAGTTTACCGACCAATCCATCGCGCCTCGAATCGCTGGATAGGTTGTGGAAGGCTTGAACGAACCACAGTTGTTGCCCGTTGCAAGGCAGTCCAACGCAGCATTTACCACCGAAGGCGCGATATAGCCACCGCCAGCCGCGGAGGTTGATGCAGGTACACCGATGCCTACCTGATCGGGGCGCAAACCGCCTTGTAGTTGGATGCAGGCCAGCGCGGTAAGGAAATCTTCCGTGCCCTGACTATAAACCTTGCCATCACAACCTAGCATGCTACCAGAGTTGTAGTACTGCATATTGACGATAGTGAGAATGCTCTGAATTTTCAGCGCAAGCTGGAAGTAGTCGCCGCTGGTTGATTGCATATCAATGGTTTGAGGAGCCAGGGTGATAACCAGACTCGATCCCGCCTTTGATTGCAATTGCTGCAACGCACTCGCCATGTAGGTTGGATTCAGTCCATTCTCCAGGTCGATGTCCACACCATCAAAACCGTACTGCTGCATCAGCCCGTACACACTATTGGCAAAGTTCGCGGCACTTGTTGAGTCACCAACGGTAATCGCGCCGTTTTGACCACCAACAGAGATAATGACCTTCTTTCCTTGCGAATGCAGAGTAGCGATATCGCTGCTAAACTGTGAACTTGTGTAGCCCCCTAATGCTGAGGAGAGTCCTGAGTCGAGACTAAACGTCACACCACCAGGATTCGCAGGATCGGCATTAGCAAACGCAACAGCGATAATTGTGTAGTTGCTATTAACCGCACTCAAACGGAGCGGCGTGGCACCATTCGTAAAATCTTGCCAGTAGCCCGTCAAGAGATGCTTTGGTAAAGCACTATTGCACGATGTGCAGGGTGTGGGAGTAGGGGGTGCCGTCGTTGGTACGGGAGTAGGTGTAGAGGGAGGTGTCGTTGGTGTTGGTGTAGGCGGATTCTTCGTTGGGATTGGCGTTGGCGTGGGTGGGTTCTTTGTTGGCGTAGGAGTAACCGAGCCAGCCGGACCAGTCAGCGCGATATCATCGGCATAGACATTACCCTGTGCATACCAACCATGCACATAGATAGTCACGCTCGTTTGATTTGAGCCAGTAGTGAAGGGTACCGTCAACTGCCCATACGTATTCGTGCTTTGCCACGTCGAGGAACCGCCGTTAATACCTATGTAGGCATAGGGACCATTCAGATAGCCGCTCAAAGTATAGGCAGTGTTGGCCTGCACACTGATTGACTGAGTGCATTGACCCGTAGTAGAACTGCTGGGAGTGATTTGCAATGCATGCGAGCCACTGTGAACAGGGCTACTCACCACTACGTCGCCAGCATCACACGTCCAACCGCTCAGGTTTCCAGTCTCGAAACCCGAATTGGCGACAAGATTGCTCGCTGCGGCATGTGACGTTTGCCGTGAGAAAACGAGAAATACGACTGAGCCGAGAACCAGCAGAACAACTACAACACTCATGAAAATACGATGCTGCCTTCTCAACATAGAAATGCTCCTTACTACACGCTCTACATTGCGTGTTGCTGGAATGAGAATAACTCAAATACATTAGAAAATGTGTAGCATCATCGGTCAGGGGACGAACCGGATAAGCGATCCCGACACTTTCTCCTTACAACAAAAGGTACCTTATTCTAGGTATTGTTGTCAAGTTGTCTATACCAATTTGCTATTCAAGAACTAGAACTAATTGCTTCTAAGGCTGATATTGCAGCAAAACAACCCCACTGCTAAACGTCTTTGTACTTATCAATTTCAGCTTCATCATGTCTTTGATGCCATCGAACATGCGCTTGCCTTTTCCCAGGATAATAGGATTGATTATGAGTTGATATTCGTCAATCAAGCCCAGATTTGTGAGTTGCTCTACAATGGTGCCGCTACCGAATATCATCATATCTTTTCCAGATTGCTGCTTCAGTTTCAGGATTTCGTCTTTATGAATTGCTCTGATTATCTCTGTATGCTGCCAATTAGCTTTTTGCAAAGTTGATGAAAAGACGATCTTGGTAGAGTTGTTCAAGACTTCCGCAAAGACAGGACTTGTTGATTTGCCCACTGGAGTAGGCCAGAAACTTGCCATCATGTCATAGGTCACTCGTCCAAACAAAAACGTACCTGTTGTGTTCTGTTCCACTTTGCTGTATTGAGCGACTTCGTCGTCCTGTATCGCCCAATCTAATTCTCCATTCGGCCCGGCAATGAATCCGTCAAGTGTGACATTATTGAAGACAATGATGTTTCCCATAGCTATTTCCTCTCTTTGCCAACTGATTGCTCTTATAAAAAGCACTTCGATTCTTTCATCAACAAAGTTGATGAAAGAAT
>CAXUGH010000065.1:0-19524 GCA_964250365.1 uncultured Ktedonobacteraceae bacterium | reverse complement strand
CCCTTGCTCAATGGACAGGTGCCACCAGTTCCTACCCCAACACCTTCAAAATAAGAAATGCAATTAAATACTCTCTCTGACTGCGGAGCCGCAGTCAGAGAGAGTATTTAATTGCATTTCCAAAACCTTGACAAATCGCCTTCCTTTCCGTACACTTGTTAGTGGCAAGAGACATATTTCTTCGTCTCTCATCATGAGTAAGAAAGGAGGTCCTTCGATGCATAACACTCCATGTTTTATGAAGCAAGGGCTTATCCAGACTACTCTACCACTCAATCTCACCGCACAGCCCTTCGCAGATACCCCGCAAGCACAAGGCATCAGTGTGCCCATTTTCAGAGCAAGTTGGAGGAGTACACATCTACCATGAGATGTAAAAGCCGACTTTCTCTGGACCGTGAGCCACTAAAGCCTCACGGTTTTTTGTTTCCCTTTTTTCGTCTCCCTTTAGCTGTACCGTTACGCGCTTTTATGCAACTAATGGTACGAACAGAAATGAGAACAAAAGCATGACAACAAATGTACAAAACGAAGCGGCAACGGCTCATTATCGCCGCGACCTCGGCAATGGCCTGATATTACGCTGGTCAACAGCAGCGGATACCGCGAACATCGCGCAGTTGGCTAGCATGGTGTTCCGAGACAAAGAGAGCGATCCACCAATTGAAACGATTGCGAGTGAGGTGTACGAACTCATGAGCGACAAACATCCTCTGATGAGTTCGGGCGACTACGGCGTAGTGGAGGATACGCAAAAGGAGGGTAATCCCATCGTAGCGTGTACCTGCCTCTGGCACAACTCATGGGAGTATGAAGGCATTCCCTTCACAATGGGACAGCCAGAGATCGTTGCCACCGACCCAAACTATCGCAACAAGGGATTGGTACGCGCTCTGTTCGAGATGGTGCATGCGCGTAGCGAAGCCGAAGGACACATGGTACAGGGTATAACTGGCATCCCCTACTTCTATCGTCAGTTCGGCTACGAGTACGCCCTCGATCTTGGTGGCAAGCGCGTCGTCTATACCTCACAGATTCCACAATTGAAGGAGGGTGAGACAGAAACTTATACGCTACGCGACTTAACTGTTGAAGACGTTCCCATGATCCAAACCATCTACAGCTATCGTCGTAAAGTCGGCGTTGTCACAACTGATATATCCAATAAATTTTGGCTATACGAAACACAAAGAGTAAGCAGTGATAAGTACCGCTTTCCTCGTGTAAAGATGATTGTCGATATGACGGGAAAAGCGTGCGGTTACGTGCTTGTACCTCAAAGACGTTTTCAGCAAAAGAGTTTCAATGTGTACACACTTGATGTAATCCCTGACATGAATCTGAGAGGTATGCTACCATCGCTTCTACGGGCTTTGCACAAATGCGGCTTGCAAATACCTGTAAAAAATGTTGCAGAGCCAACAGAGTTTACAGAAATAGGGTTTAACCTCGGACGCTCTCATCCTATCTACGATGCACTTGGAACCGTGCTAGCACCATTCTACGAGGCTCCTTACGCATGGTATCTACGGGTGCGAGATGTGCCTGTGTTTATCAGGCATATTGCACCTGCATTAGAGAAGCGTCTTGCGAACTCCGTTGTTGCAGACTACACAGGCGAGATCAAAATCGACATGTATAGAGGAGGTTTACGCATGGTGTTTGAGCAGGGCAAGCTGGCGACGGTTGAACACTGGCGCGTTCCGGTCTATGACTCGAACGCGGGTGCTGGATTTCCGCCGTTGGTGTTCCTGCAACTGCTGTTCTGCCATCGCAACCTCGATGAGTTGCGCTACGCATTTCCCGACGTATGGGCGGAGGGAGATACGGAGATTGTGTTGAAGGCACTGTTTCCGGCGCATTTCTCGTCGCCAATGTTATTCTTTTAATCACACAGCATCGCTCACTCACCGTCTGCGCCGGTGAGTGAGCGATTCTGTGTTGTTTTGAATTTTTATTTTGCGTGGTGATGGATAGGCGAGAGAAGGCGACTTCGGCATCTTGCTGCTCCACGTAGAGACCAACCTCGCCGCTAGTAAGCGGTAACGACGAGGAGTCGTGAACGGTTGGACCAAGTGGTTTATCGTTGACGAGAAAAGAGAAGTCGCTGTTGTGTGCAACTATCGTCAGGGTATTCTGCTTGTTTGAACCAACAACCAAAGAGTTTACAGAACCAGAAGCTAAGGTCTGCCATTTACCGTCGAAACGCCAGAAGATGTACTGTCCTGTATGCGATGACATCATCTCGAACAGGTAGTAACGCGATTGATCAGTGGAGGCGCGAAACACGATTCCATAGTAGTCTGAGGTATCATGTACGCCCCGCACAAATACCATCGTAACCGAAAGATGAAAGTCGGCGTATTGGTGCTGATTATATAGTGCCAGCGCGGAGGCTTGAGCAGATTTATTGACGATATGATAGTACTGATGCTGCTGATCATAGAAAAAGTTGTTGCTCAAAGGCCAGTAATCGTCATTGTTTAGCACATTCGAGTCCGTTTGCTTGGCTCCATGCGTCAATGAGGTCTGAACACCAGAGGCTCCCACAGGAGCCAGACGGTGCGAGAGATAGGCCGTAGACAGAACTGCGCCACCAATAATCAACAGTAGCAGAGCGGCAGCGATAAGAACTCGCGGCACAGTCAAGACACGCGATGCAGGAGTAAATGATTTTACCTGCACTACAGGTTTCGCAGGAGGTGCTGGCGGCTCCTCGTCGCCGAATGGGTCAACAATATCATCGTCCTCAACATTGTTGATAGCCTTCGTGAAGGCCGCGCTAAAGGCTTGTGCAGTCTGAAAACGCTGTTCCCTTTTTTTCGCCAGAGCCTTACGTATGACGCGGTTAATGGCTGGAGATATATCTGCTCGAACTCTATGGAGAGAAGGTGGTACCTCGTGAATATGTAACAGGGCAAGTGAGAGCGACGAGTCTGCTCGGAATGGAAGTTGCTTTGTCAGCAGATAAAAAAGCATAATGCCAAGCGAATATACATCCGAGCGACCATCAAGAGGCTGTCCGAGTGCCTGTTCCGGCGAGATATAATCGGGTGTTCCCATCAACGCCTCTGAATTTTTTGTGGCAGTTTCTTGCGCCTCTAGCTCTGAATCGGGCACGAGATGCGCGATGCCAAAATCCGCAAGCATAATGCGCCGTTCGCCGTCGAGGAGAATATTCGCAGGCTTCACATCACAATGAATACATCCATGCTGATGAGCATAATCAAGAGCGGACGCTATCTGCTCTAAGTGCCACCGCGCCTCTTCGAGCGAAAGAGGACCGCGCTTTGTCATATATTCGGAGAGTGTGCCGCCAGACATATAGGGCATGACGATATAAGGAAGGCCATCTTGCTCACCATACGAGTAAATGGGCAAGATGTTTGGATGGTTAAGATGGCTCGCCGCCTCTGCCTCACGTAGAAAGCGACGGTAGAAATCGCGTCTACTCTCTGCATCCATTGTCGAGCGAGGAAGAAATACCTTGACAGCAACTTTGCGGTCGGGCGAATGTTGCTGTCCTAAAAAGACTGCACTAGAACCGCCGTAGCCAATGAGTCGTTCCAACACACAAGTCCCAAGTACGGTTCCTATGAGATGTTGTCCTCTGGTCGTTGCCATGCCAAAGCTCCCCCATAGCTCTCCTCGGAGAGCAAGTGCAGTCCCCAGACATCGCTGTCATCGTGAAGCATGTAGGCACTGCGCTATCGTTTCCAAGACAAATGGAATAGTACCCTAATTATTATACAATGTTCTTGATTCTTTTTCAGCCTAGACCTCAAACAAGGGGTGGCAAGCCTGTTCTTTATCGTCTAGTTTCAACAACGTCGATGAAAGCCCTTTTGTTTCTCTGTCTTTACAGAGTAAATTGACCTTCGCGCATGATAACGCGTCCATCGACCTCAATGGTACAGCGCGATGGAATCACATCTACGTGAATTTGTGCGTCCCAATCGGCACCCGTGAATTGTGGGTAGGGATTGCCAAAGGCAACGTGTAAACCCGGCATTTTCTCATCCTGCAAAAGATTTCCTACCAACTTTTTGAGGCTGGTAAGCGTGCCAATCGCAAACTCGCCAGCACGATTGCCATTTGGCACAGAGAAGAGGTAATCGCGTACCTCCTGAGCAACCGCAGTATTCTCGCTGCTGACTTCGGTTACATAGCCATTTTTCACGGTGATAACAAGTGGACGTTGCAACACACCATATTTCTCCGAGAAGTAATCGCCCAACACATCACACACGAGAACACCATTCAGAGTGGCAGGTGCCGTGAACACCTCTCCCTCTGGAAGATTACCCCATTTTCCCTGCTCGTGATAGCGTCCATGACAGGGAATCCAATGCCAATCCGGGTTGAAGGTCGCAGTCACATCGCTACCCTTTTCCGAAGTGACATGAATGGTCCTGGCGTTACGCACAACCTCATAGAGCGTATTGGTCAGAGTAAACACTTCGTCATAATCGGTGCACATGCCATCCGCCATGAGAGCTTCGTCGATACCTATCATATGCCCATGCCGCACTTTCAGTTCGTTGGCAAGGAATGGCAACAGAGGAATGCGGAACGAGATTTCACCGGGTTGAGCAGTTGCGATATAGTAGGTAACAGTCGGACGCGCGGAAATAAGATCGTTCCGTAGTTCATCGGAGAAGACGGTTAGCGGGCGTTCGCCATAGTGTTCAAGGAAACGCACGCTTACATCGGCGTGTTTTTCAAGGGCGACAGACGCGACGCGACGAGCAATGCTTTCGCGTGCAAAGTCGGTGAGAATAAAGACGCGATCTCGCTCCGTCACGCCCATGCAATGAACGGCATTCGCGGCTCCACGCTGAACGCGCTCTTCAAAACTGAGAGTATCTAAAGCTACCTCTTGCGAGCTATTTTGAGTAGAATTATAGTCAAGTTCTGACATAACGGGTATGCTCCTGAGAATAAAAAGAGTTATATACATATACGCCTCTTCAAATATGGGAGTAACATTGGCTTGCACATGTGCAACTTTTGGATGTACAAAGAGATACATTTAGCTCTTGTTTGGCTGATGCTCTTCGCTTGTTTATAGCATATACTTATCTGAGGGACAGGGTAGGAACCACCAAGTCAACATTTACGCGAGAGAGGAATATCTGTATGACCAACTCTATTTCAGAAAAAACTGCTCTATATCGTGCAATTTCCGCACAACCACAAGCGATACGCGACATTCTTACTGATTGGGATAGGATAATTCAAATAGCGCAACGGCTGAGCCAATGTAAAAGAGTATTTCTGTCTGGTATTGGGACAAGCTATCATGCTGCAATTGTTGGCGAATATCTCTTACGACTTGCAGGAATAGATGCATGGGCTGTACGCTCGTATGAGTTCGCAACGTATCCTCGCCCTTTACATGCTGATGATGCTGTAATTGTTATCAGTCATCGAGGTAGCAAGTTGCACGGCATCGGGGCAATACAGCAGGCGAAGCAGGCAGGAGTTTTTACGGTAGGTATTACTGGCAAAAACTCTAAAATGCAAGGTGCCGATCTTGTGCTAAAGACGGTGGAGCAAGAAATATCCTCGACGCACTCCATCAGCTATATTGGCACGTTGACACGCCTTGCACAGATAGCGGCACGACTTGCACTCCTGCACGGAAACACGCAAGTAGCGCAGAAGCTTGAACAGAATTTGGCAGCACTACCAGCCCTTATGGAGCAGATATTTCAATACGAGGATGTCCTACAAGCAACCGCACACGATATAGCTATGAACCAGCGACGAGTCGTCGTTGTAGGAGCCGGTCCGAACGCGGCGACTGCAACCGAGGGGGCGTTGAAGGCAAAAGAGGCTGCGTACATCACTATAGAGGGATTAGAGTTAGAGCAAGCGATTCATGGTCCGCTTGTAGCCTTCGAGCCACACGACCTGATTATTGTGATTAGCGTTGCAGGACCCTCACAACCGCGCATAGCCGACTTTCTACGCGCGTTAAACGAGATTGATACTGCCGTCTTGCTCATTGGAACGGTACCAACGCCCGAACTAGCAGGATTATTTCAGCGTGCGAAGTGGCAACAGATTGCGCTACTACAGCATGGGGAGATACTTGAAGAACTTTCACCGCTCCTCACCGTTGTACCTCTACAGTTGCTTGCAGATTTCCTCGCCACCGCACGCGGCACTGACGCCGATTCTTTCAGGAAAGAGCAAGAGGTATACCGGCGTGCAACTGAGCGATATACATTGTAACGTCCAAAGACTCTGCTATGTCAACACTGGGTATAGCACAGCTAAGCTGCTATACTTGTACTAGAAGGCATTTCGCAACTTCTCATGGCACGTCTGTTACAAGCGTATACAGAAGGAGCTTCGCATGGCTGAACCCTTTGGCATTCCACAGATTACCAGTTACCTCACGAGGATGGGTTTGAAGATAGCACTTGTAGATTCCGAAAGAGAAGTTGTCGAACTCGCCTTTCACGGCAATCATGGACAATGGCGCATGGTCGTTGGCTTTCAGCAACACGATGAGACAAGAAAATTGATGTTAATTGCGCCACATCTGGGAACTATAACCACTCTAAAACGCTTGGAGTGCCTGGAAGCACTGATGTCGGTCAATTATCGCATAGCAGTCGGCAAATTCGGTATTGACCTTGAAGATGGTGAGGTTCGACTGGAGGAGGCGGTGCCACTGGGATTACACACGATCACCTATGAACAATTTCAACTAGTCCTGGGAGCACTGCTACAAACGGTTGCCATGTATTCAAGTCTGTTACCACGTATCATGTATAGCAACCTCTCAGCAGTCGAGGCACTGCATATCTGTGAGCAGGAATTTCTTCAGCAGACAACGGAAGGCACGATGCAGAAGACAAAGCCACTTACTGAATTATCACAGGAGACAGCGACAGAGAGCGAACAAGTCCAGACGGGAATCGACCTCAATGCTGTTATGGCGGAGGTTGAACGCATTTTTGAGAAGGAAAAGGAATAACTTACTACTCATCCGCGAATGAACAGTAAAGCTCATTCGCGGATGAGGAAGACTACATGTTTTTGCTAGGCGAGGAATGACCGTTTTGGCGGGAGCGTTTCTGTAATTCGGCATTGATGATATCTTCTGCCACATTCTCTTGTTGAGAACGTTTTTCCGAAGTCGTCGGCTTCACGGTCAACCAAACGTCGCGCTCCTGCATGGTCGGTCTGCGTTGTCTGCTGTAGCGTCTCGTCAATTCGATAATTGCCCATAGAATAATAAGTACAGCGACAACAAATCCGATATACGTAGTCAGAGTTGGATTCATGTGCATGTCCTTCTATAAGCGCAAACATTCGTTCGGTCTCTCTTGATTGTAACCCCTCACCAGCAGAAGCGTCAAGACAACTACATGGCTACGATTGTCCCATCACCATTGACATGAATCGTGACTGGTTTGAGCGGTAGCGTTGCAGGTCCCTGTAACACGGCTGCATTTTTTGCCGGATCAAAGACGGCACCATGCGCGGGACAAACAAGCGTATGTGTATTGGGATCATAGTTCACATGGACACCTACATGAGTACAAGCGCGATCATAAGCGACAAAGTTTCCATTTGGCAGGTGAATGAGAACGCTAGAATTACCATTCATGGGATTTGCGAACGTCATAGCTGAGTTTTTCGCAAGTGCGGTATTTCCAACGACGTTCCCTTTCTGACCCATCGTGCTTGTTCCACCGGTTGGCTTATTTCCAGTTGGCTTGTTCCCACCATTACCCGCTTGCTGAGGTGGTGCTTGTTGCGTGATTGTGCCGCCCTGCTGCGCGACAGGAGCTTGCGTTCCTCCAAGGTGGAGCAGGTTTAGCTTGCCCACAACAAGGGCACCAGCCGCTACAACACCGCCCGCCGCGATAGTTGCAATGGCACGCCTACGGTTCATACCTCGTGACCGTTTTGGAACGGGACGAATACGCATAATTCTATCGGACACGGGCATTCTGTCGCTCTGCTCCATCGACATTCCGAAGTTGGGATTCGGCAAACGCAATGGACCATCAGGAGCTTTCTGAGATAGGGCAGCATCAAGCTGTGAAGGAGTCTGCACCCACCACGTAGGAGTCTTCATGGCATCATCGTCATGCAGAAATGACTCAACGTTTGCTGGTGAGACAGGTTGCGCTGGTGCTACAACATCGCGCCTTGGAGCTTGGGGTGATGGTGCAACGTTACGCGACGATTGCACAGGCATATTTTGTTGAGCCTGCTTACGCTGTGTTGAACTGCTGTTGGCAGAGCGTCTCACTGGAGGCCGCACATTGGGCGATTGCTGCGCGGGTTGTACTGTAGCAACGTGCCCTGTCACAATAGGAGGGAGAATTTGCCATGCGTCCGTATTGCTCGTCGAAATCGGCTGGCTCTGTAACGAAGCAATATTGTCGTCTTCGGTAAGAAACGAGGAAGCCTTGCTCTTGGGCGCAGGTGCCGTAAGCCATCCTCCCATAGCAATTTCTTCTTCGGGCGCATCCTTTGCCTGATGTGCCGGAGCCGAGGATGCAACCTTAACAGAATCGTTCTTGCTTGTATTGTAGACTGGACGACTAGCACTTCCCTTACACACCTGCGAAAAGGCTTCAGCGAGTTCGCTCACACGTTGGAAGCGTTGTCCAGGGTCGCGTGCGAGGGCATGGTTGATTACCAATTCCAGCGCAATAGGCACATCTGGTCGCAGTTTGTGCAGTGATGGCAACGATTGCTGCACATGCTGCATAGCGGTATTCAGCGGGGACGATCCCGTAAACGGTGGCTTGCCGTTTAATAACTCGAAGAGCAGAATGCCAAGCGCGTAAATATCAGAGCGTGCATCTATTGGCTGCCCTTGCACAACTTCTGGTGCGATATAGTTCGAGGCATAGAGAAACGTATCAGCAACACTCAGTAAATAGGAATAGGGCTGATCGTTTTGCTCGATGCCGCGCATCTGTAGCATATGTACAAGCCCGAAGCCAGCTACCAGCAAGTTCTGGTCTGTTCCCAGCAAAATATTCGCGGGCTTGAGCGTTCCATGCACAACGCCCTTTCTGTGAGCGTAGTCTAAACCTGCCGCGACCTGCTCCAAAACTTCGAGTACATAGCTAGGCGTACAACGGCCTTTTTGCGCGAGCACATCAGCAAGCGAGCCGTTTGTCATATAGGGAGTGATGAGATAAGGATAGCCAAACTGCTCGCCGTACTCGTGCATGGGCAAGAGATTTCGATGAGTTAACGAGGTCAGAGCCGCCGCCTCACGCATGAAACGTTGTACGAAACGGTCCCGCATGTCAGAGGTAAAGCGTTCGGGTATAAGAAACGTCGTCAAAGCAACCGTCTGTTTTTGCGCGGGATGCTGTGCCAGATACACGGCACTCAAGCGGCCTCGCCCCAGCAAGCCTTTTACAACGTAGTTTCCCAGAGTCTGTCCTACAAGTTGATCAGTCGATACAGTTTGCATTCGTCTTCCCCTACACATAAATGTATTTCCATTTAGGAGTGTACACATTGTTATCAACATGGGTCAATATATAGCACCAAAAGTAGGACTTGTGGAGTTTCCAGGTTAAGAATAAAAGTGAAACAAGGTGAATAATGGTGGAACAAGAGGCATGTAGGGAACGTTGTAGAGCTTCCTGCCGCCACAGTGGTCGGGTGGGGAGAGCGGGGAAAAACCCGACCACTGATAGGGGAGTGTGTAGAGGGAAAAAAGGGGATTGGGAGAGCATATTTAGTTTTGAACATTTGTACTACAGGGAGAATAATACCATGACTCCTCAAAGATGTCAAGTGTTTTTAGAACAAAATTTCTAAATTTCTAAAACTCATAATACACATTGGCATGCATGGTACAATGTGCTGCAAGAACAATCTAAGCAAGGTATCATCTGGACTCAGATAGATTCTTCAAGCTTGATATAAAACGAACATGAAGTGGAGTATTTCCTATGGCAGAGGTGAGACCTTTGCGCGGTCTTCGCTATGACGCGCAGAGAGTGGGCGATATTGCTCAGGTGGTGACGCCACCATACGATGTGATTTCTCAAGAGGCACAGGCGACCTACTACACACGCAACCCCTACAATGTGATTCGGCTTGAGTTGGGACGGACAACAGACGAAGACAACGCGCTGAATACAGTTTATACGAGAGCGGCGGCAACGCTTGCTGAATGGCGGTTGCAGCATATTGTGCAAGAGGAGGCGACGCCCTGTTACTATGTCTATCAACAGACATTTCCTTATAACGGTCAGCAGTATACACGCACAAGCCTGATTGCACGCGTGCGCTTAGAGCCGTGGAGCGCGAACGTGATACTGCCCCACGAGCATACGCTGGCAAAGGCGAAGGATGACCGCCTGCAACTGCTTCGCGCCTGCGCCACCAACTTCAGTCCTATCATGAGCTTGTACGATGACCCACAGGGACGCATTCGACGCTTGCTTGCGAGTTACGCTGCAGATGCCGAGGTGCAGATTACCGACGAAGCTGGTGAAGAGCATCGCCTGCAACCAATTCGGGACGTGCAACAGATTGCTTTGCTACAGGATTTTTTCCGCGAGCGACAACTCTACATCGCCGATGGACACCACCGCTATGAAACGGCTCTCGCCTACCAGCAAGAGATACTCACCCAGCGCAAGGAGCTTGCGCCAGAGGACGCGGCAAACTTCGTTATGATGGCACTCGTGGATGTCGATGACCCAGGAATGTTAGTGCTACCAACGCACCGCATACTCTTCGCTCTGCCCCAGGAGAGAGTTGATGTTTCGCTAGCGAACATACTAGCACAGTATTTTACCGTAAAACCGCTCTCACCAACACTAACAGATAGCGAAATTTCAAGCTTGCTTTCCGAGGCCGGACAGGAGCAAGTAGCTCTCGTAGTTGCGACGCCGACACGGACAGTGTTGCTGCAACTCAACGAACAGGGCAAACGACGTATGCAAGAGAGCGAACACTCGCAGACGTGGAACAGCCTGGATGTCGCCGTTGCCCAACAGCTTGTGATGGAGGACATTCTTGGCTTGACGTCCGAAGATATGACGGTGGGAACGCATGTACGTTATACGCGCGATATGCAGCAGGCACTACAGACCGTTCAGAGCAGTGGGGCGCAGGTGGCAATTTTATTGAACGCAACACAGGTACGGCAAATGCGCGACGTGGCACAGGCGAATGATCGTATGCCGCAGAAATCGACCTACTTCTACCCGAAATTGATCACGGGTCTGGTCATGAACCCGCTGTGGTAAGGAGCAATAGAAATATGATTGTAATTGTAGGCGCTTGCCTTGCAGGTTTGACCTGCGCTAAGATACTGGCGGAACGCGGGCAGCGCGTCCTGGTGCTGGAAGCGACGGATCAAGTGGGCGGACGGGTGCGTACCGATTATCACGAAGACGGCTATCAACTTGATCGTGGCTTTCAGGTACTCTTCACGGCCTACGCAGCGGCGGCGCGACATCTGGATTTCGACAGGCTCAAGCAGCGTACATTTGAGCCAGGGGCAATTCTCGTAAAGAACGGCAAGAGGCGCGAGATTTCCGATCCATTGCGCGACCCGAATTCTCTCTTGCCGAGTGTGCTGAATCCGTTTGTCTCGCCGCTTGACAAGCTTCGCACATTGGCGTTGGTGGCGCAGGTGAGGCGGCTTTCCACGCGCCAGATTTTCGCGGGTGAAGGTCAACTCGAAGGTAAAGATGAGACGACGGAGGCATATCTACGACGGCTGGGATTTTCTGATGCAGGTTTTGTCGACTCGTTCGTTCGTCCGTTCTACGGCGGCATCTTTCTTGACCGCTCGCTACAAACCAGTGCGCGTATGTTTCAGTTCACCTTCAAAATGTTAGCGGAGGGCAAGATTATTCTTCCTGCCGAGGGCATACAACGCATTCCAGAACAGCTTACCGAGGTTCTACCCGAAGGTGCGCTACGTTTACGGGCGCGTGTCGGCGAGGTGCTGATAAGCGACAACAGGGTGATGGGTGTGCGTTTAACCACAGGCGAGCAGATCGAGGCCGACCAAGTGGTCATCGCAACGGAGAGCAAAGTTGCGGAGAAGTTTGTGCAGAAAGCGCTCCCAACACAGGGCATGAGCGTTGTTTGCCTCTATTTCGCGGGTAACGAACAACTCTACAAGCAACGCAAGATTCTCCTCAACTCGAACGCGAACGCTTACGTGAACAATGCCGTATTGTTGACGAATATCGCCCCGACCTATGCACCACCACGCAAGCACCTGCTCTCGGTCTCCGTTCTAGGCAACCCCACTGAGGACGATGAGGCAATCGCGCAGAGAAGCTTGCAAGAGATGGCGGACTGGTTCCCCGACTCGCATTTGAAGAATTGGCAATTGCTGGCGGTCTATCGTATTCCCTTCGCGCAATTCGCGCAACCCGCCGGTATCTTCGACGAATTGCCCAACAATCGCACCTCGGTTGAAGGGCTGTATCTAGCGGGCGAATACACGCAATCGAGCAGTATTCAGGGAGCGATGCACAGCGGCGAATATGCCGCGAACATGGTGCTACAAGCTCCCTTTCCAGTACCGAGCAGGTAGTACATTACTAGCATAAAAAATCAGGAGCCTTTGGCTCCTGATTTTTTATGCTAGTAATCATCAAGCTCATCATCAAACATGCCAATCGGCAGCTTACCCAAATCTTCCAAATTCACATCTAAAGCTTGCGCCATTTGTTCGAGCATGAGCATTGGACCTTGCTCTAAAGAGATACTGATCATGGCTTGCACAAACGGTTGTTCTTGAGGTGGAACCTGTGAGTCGGGATGAAGCATGGAGGCAACCGCGACGACCAGACGTGCTTCCTGCTCGCGTTCTGCGAGTTGCAACAATTGTGCTTGACGGCGTAACCGGCTCTCATGTAACAACCGCCATACGTCATCTACATGCTTTGCGATTACCTCGTCAATAAACGCATCTATCTGCTGCTCTGGAAGCTTTACTTTCTGCTTGCGACTCCCCTTACTTCCTCGTTTGGCGGGTTTTACGAATGGTTCGATGAGGTCTGCGAATTGCCCCATATATGGCTCTAAGGTAGAGATTGGATCATAAAACCAGGATGCAAACTCCTTGAGACCAAAGAGTTCAGGACCACGCTGAGCCAACGCATGCGTCTCATTATCGAACGGTTGTGCAGGTAGTGCCGTTGCAATTAGCGGCTCATCTCCTGCTATATTTTCGAGCAATGGACGCCATACGAAGAAGGAGACAGGCAATTTGTGACGTCCACGCTTGTTTCTCGTGCGAGCCTCAGTGATAAGAGAAGAGATATACGAGAAGGGGACGGAGAAGTTGCTAAAGCTATTCTCATTCATGTTATCAGCAAAGCTCTGCCAACGCTCGAAGGACATGTCATCGAGTCCAAAGCAATCTCTTATCCCGATCTGATCCTGCATAAATATATTGAGGACTTTGAAGGAGCCGCTAGGAAGGTGCCAGGAGAGCATGATCATCTGCGAACCTGTACCGTCGATAGCACTTACAAGTGCTCGATGCGGCGCAAGTGTGTAGCGTGCTTCAATTGCCGACGTTTCTGCTCCTGGCATACTTTGCATGGTCAGGCGTCCAAGTATAGTACGCGCCGATTGCTTCAACTGACGATTGGAATTAGTGGCAAGCAAATAGTTAAGTGCGGGAATTGTTCTTGGTGCTGCGATGGCTCCAAGTTGCTCAAAAGCTTCGAGAATTGCTGTTGCCACCTTGCCTGTTTGACTTTCCAGAAACGGTATAAGGAGGTACGTAGCACGTATATCATGGCTATTGCCGAGCCACTCCACAAAACTCAAACGCTTCTCAGTTGGAAGAGCGACAACATCTTTGAGAATAACCTCGACGCTCATCTCGCTATTTTCAACACCATCCAGTATGCGTAGCTGCATCTGTTGCATGGCGGTGATAGGGTCGTTGAGATAGTCCATCAAGCCTTCATCCGCCATCTCTGACCCTAGTTTTTGTAGCAAGGGGGCAAGAGGAAGTTTCGCCATATCGCTAATCATCGGGTCGGCGACAAATTCCTCTATCTCGTCTAAATCGTCCTCAGTTGTCATCTCCATTAAAAGGTGTATAGCGATACTTTGAGCAGCACTATCCTGGCTGCTTAGCAAATGAAGAATCTTTTCGCGTGCGCCGTGCGTCCATTCATCGCGTATACGGTCAAAATAGTGATCGAGAGTATCGGGATCAATGCTCTCGCGGCGAACAAGAGCAAGTAAAATACTGTCAATGTTTTCCTGTGGAGGACCGTTACGTTTCCGTGGCATAGAAGTAAGCTCCTTATTAAGTAAGAAGTAGGAGGGTAATTATATAAGATAGGATAGATGCCAAATGTCTGTAGCGCATTGTAACATGTCGCTTGCATTCTGGATAGGGGGAGGAATCAAAGTGTAGTTTGTTTGGGGGGGGGGGGGGCGGGGGGTGGGGGGGGGTGGGAGAGAAAGAAAAATATTTTTTTTTTTTTTTACCTCCTCCTCCTCCCGTGTTCCCCCCTGACCCCAAAAAAACTACACTTTGATTCGTATATATGGTATAAGCAAATTGAGCAAACACGAAGACATATCCCACTAGCGAAAATGGGACATGCGTGCTATAATATGTTACATACAGAATGAAGAAAACCTTTCAAGAAAAGTGGGGCTTCTCCCACTTTTCTGCATGCCAGGGACTTTTTTCGTTGCACTAGAAAAAATGATAGTGTTTTAATCGGGCGTTGCGGGAGGAGCATGTTCTATGAGAAGTGAATTTCAAGCGGCTATCGCGCAGCTCATTGCCGAAAAGGGATTGCCCCGCGAAGTGGTAATGGAGACCGTTGCAAACGCCTTGCTAGCTGCATATCGTAAAAGTTTTGTTGGTGGCGACAATATTCGGATCGAGGTGGACAGGAACGGCGAGGTCCATGTGTGGGCATCGAAGCGTGTAGTCGCGCAGGTCGAGGACCCGAATGATGAGGTCTCGCTTGCAGAGGCACAGCGCATTCTTCCAAATGCCGCTCTAGGGCAATATATAGATGTTGACTCTTCGTCCATCTTCAATCGCATTCCTACGCAGACCGCCAAACAAGTTATTCTACAGCGCATCCGTGAAGCGGAACATGAACACCTCTACGACCAGATCAAAAACTGGATTGGCGAAATTCGTCTCGGCACGCTGACACGCAAGGAGGCTGGTCGCGGCTGGGTTCTCGACTTCGACCTGGATAAAGTCGATAAGGTCGAGGGCATCATGCCCACCACCGAGGAAGTTCCGAGCGAACGATACCGCGTGGGACAGCGTGTACGCGTCTTCGTCTACGATGTACGCCGCGTGCCGGGGCGAATGCTACAGATTCTCGTCTCGCGTACACATCGTGACCTTGTGCGCCGCCTGTTCGAGTCCGAGGTGCCCGAAATTTACGAGGGCACAGTCGAGATCAAGGGTATCGCCCGTGAGCCGGGGAGCCGATCTAAAGTCGCCGTTGTAGCACGTCAAGAGGGGTTAGACCCTATTGGCTCATGCGTAGGTGTGCGTGGGTCGCGCATCAACAACATTGTGCATGAACTGAACGACGAAAAAATTGACATCATTCAGTGGAGTGCCGAGCCTGCGACGTTTGTGAGCAATGCGCTCAGTCCGGTAAAGCCGCTCAAGGTAGAACTGCGTGAGTCTGATCATACTGCTATCGTCACGGTAGCGGAACGTCAACTCTCGCTCGCCATTGGCAAAGATGGACAAAATGCACGTCTCGCCGCGAAGCTAACGGGTTGGCGTGTCGATGTCACCAAGCCCGCCGAGGGCGAGGTGTACGACGAGCAATATTCCGATGCCGCCATGCAGGAGCCGGTAGCTGCACAGCCACGCCGTGAGCGCGGTGGAGGCCGACATGAGCGCGGAGAGCGTCGCGGTCAACGTGGCGGAGGCCGTCACTCCAACTCTTATGATGACGACCGAGAGTAAATAGTATGTAGCAGGGAAGGAGCGAGTTATGGTAAACAAAGTAGCAAACAAAACACAGCCCAAACGCCCAAAGCACGTTCCACTACGTACTTGCGTTGCATGCAAGGAAACAAAATCGAAGCGAGAATTGTTACGTATAGTAAGAACACCAGATAGTCACATTGTGCTTGACGCGACCGGTAAAAAATCTGGTCGCGGCGCATATCTCTGTGCCCGTCTCTCTTGTTGGGACACTGCGCTAAAAAAGAAGCGGCTCGAACAAGAATTTGAGATGGCGATTCCAGAGGAAGACCGTCCAGCACTCGATGCCTATGTTGCAACGCTGCCAAAGGACTAACCCGAATAGCGGCACGGTTGCAAGGACACCCAGACTGTACTATACTAGATACTATCATTGTCATACATTTCCGCCTGCAAAGGCGGAAAAGCATTCATAAGAAATTTATGCGTCATTTTATCTCTACTCTTATGAGAGACACAGCCCCTCGTCTACAGGACCAGGTAGCGATTGATTGCGGAGCAACAGCTATGAATATGTAGTCCATAGCCACTACGCCGGAGAGCGCAGAAAAATTTACCTGAAACTGCACTAACGAGGTTCTGTCCTCTATTCCCTGTTTTATGCAGGAAATAGGTGACAGACCTTTTTTGTGGCTGTGAAGAGATTTCCATTTTCATCGCCATTCGTGGCGTACCACTCGATAGAAGGGGGTCTTCTTCATGAAAGACACAAACGAGTTCCAAGAAGGAACGGAGCAGGTAAAACCAGCCAAAGCAAGAACACCACGCTCAAAACCAGAAGGTGCCACACCTGTTAGTCAGGATCAGAATGCGCGACCACCAGTACGACGGCGCACACCGTCGCAAGCGAATTCAAAAGCAACAAGTGCTACACCAACTCAGGCTTCAACGACTGCGACACCAACGACAACAGCAACAAGTGCTACACCAGTTCAGGCTTCAACGACTGCTGCGCCAACGACAACAAATGTTGCACCTGCACATGAGGAAACAGTAGCTCCACCAGCGCAACCAGCTCCTCAACGTCCTGAAACTCCTTCGGGGGCGCAACGCTCTCGCAATGCACCAGCGCAACCACGAACCGAAGGGAGACCAGCACAAACACGCACGAGCGCAACACCTACACAGCGGCCTGAAGGTGGCTCTGCTCAGCCGCGCCCCAACAATCCTTATGGACAACAGCGAGAAGGCGGCTCGGCTCAGCCGCGATCTAACAATCCTTATGGACAACAGCGACCAGAAGGTGGTCAGACTCAGCCACGCTCTAACAATCCTTATGGACAACAACGACCAGAAGGCACCTATCCGCAGCAGAGGCAGGGCAATCCTTCTCCTCAGCAACGCTTTAACAACGGGCAACAGCGTTCGGGGAATGCACCTACGCAGCAGCGTTCTAGTGGGCCAAACTCTTTCCCGCAACGCTCAGGCAATAACTCTAATTTCCAGGGTCAAAGACAGGGCAATTCATCGCCACGACCAGGGAACCAGAGTGGAACAACCTATCCACCAGCGACACAGCGTCCGAATGGAGGGAATCGTCCGGGCGGCTCTACTTCAGGCGGTAATCGCCCAAGTTATGGCAACAACAACGGACATAACGGCGCATATGGGCGGTCAAACGGAGGGCGCCCCGGTACGACGACACAGCGTCCACAAGAACGCCGAACAGCGGTGAAAGAGAAGGTCACGGGACCAATTTCGCTCCCACCACAGATTATGGTCAAAGACCTTGCTGACATGCTCAAGGCAACGCCGAACGAGGTTATCAAGGTTCTTATCAGCAACCGTATCTTTGCGAACATCAATCAGGTGATCGAATATGAGAAGGCTGCTACGGTTGCCAAGGAGCTAGGCTTTGAGCCAAGCCCTGTAGAGACCACAACCGCCACAGGAACACAGGCGAGCGCACCTTCAGCGAACGAAGCCATGATCGCACGCCGCGATGATGACGGCACAGTGGTTATTCCGCCCGTTGTCACCATCATGGGACACGTCGATCACGGTAAAACATCGCTGTTGGACACTATCCGCAAAACGAAGGTCGCGGCGGGTGAGGCCGGTGGTATAACACAACATATTGGTGCCTATCAGGTCGAGGTCAATGGCAAGAAAATTACCTTCCTCGATACTCCTGGTCACGAAGCATTTACCGCCATGCGTGCGCGTGGTGCCCAGGTGACGCACATCGCTATCATTGTGGTAGCGGCAGATGACGGCGTGATGCCGCAGACGCGTGAGGCAATCTCACACGCGCAAGCGGCGAAAGTGCCGATCATCATCGCCCTCAACAAAATCGACAAAGACAACGCCAATCCCGATCATGTGAAACAGCAACTGGCGGAGATGGGTATACTGATCGAAGAGTACGGCGGCGACATCATCTGCGTCCCTGTTTCAGCACGTAAGGGATTAGGTATCGACGAGTTGCTGGAGTATATTCTGCTGGTTGCCGAGATACAGGATATCAAGGCCAATCCAAACCGCCTTGCGACGGGCGTGATTATCGAAGCCCGCCTGGAAAAGAACTCCGGTCCAACCGCGACGGTACTTGTACAGCAGGGCACACTCAAGATGGGTGATAACATTCTCGTGGGTGCGCTGTCTGGTAAGGTACGTGCGATGTTCAATGACCGGGGCAAACGCATTCAGAAGGCGGCCCCAAGTACACCCGTTAGCATTATCGGCTTGCCAGAGGTACCGCAGGCTGGCGACCAGCTTGAGGTGACAGCCGACGAGAAAACCGCCAAACAGCGTGCCCAGGTAGAAGCGGAGAAGCGCAAGAGCGAGAGTACGCCGCTTGGTCAGGTAAGCCTCGACACTCTCTACACGCAAATGCAAGAGGGCAAGGTCAAGGAACTCAACATCGTTCTCAAGAGCGACGTGCAGGGTTCGGCTGAGGCACTCAAAAACGCATTGAGCCAATTGAGCGAGGAGAATACCAAGGTTCGTCTTATTCACGAAGGTATCGGGAATGTGAACGAGACCGATGTTCACCTTGCAGCGGCCTCTGATGCAGTGGTGATTGGTTTCAACGTCAAGGCTGATGGCGCGGCACAGCGACAGGCGCAAAAAGAGGGCGTCGATATTCGCTACTACAGCGTCATCTATAAGCTCACCGACGAGATTCAAGCCGCCTTGACGGGCATGCTAGAGCCAACATATCACGAAGTGGTTGAGGGTCATGCGGAGGTGCTACAGACCTTCAAAGCTGGCAAGACAACCGTTATCGCTGGCTGTCGCGTCACTGATGGCAAGCTCTCACGCTCCTCACAGGCGCGCGTCATGCGTAAGGGTGAGAAGGTACACGAGGGCAAGATCGACTCTATCCGTCGTGGTAAAGACGATGTGCGTGAGGTAGCGACTGGCTACGAGTGTGGCATTGTCCTCGAAGACTTTACAGCATTCGAGGTCGGCGACATCATCGAAGCCTTCGCGCAGGAGCGCGTCAAACCAGGAGCATAGTAAATTGAGAAGAGCCAACTGTTTGGGCGTTCAACACCCAACAAAATTGTGGTAGAAATTAAAAAAATGGGTAAAAATTGGAAAAA
>CAXUGH010000064.1:0-19563 GCA_964250365.1 uncultured Ktedonobacteraceae bacterium | reverse complement strand
CCATTCGTGAGGGTGGTCGCACGGTGGGTGCGGGCATCTGCACCAAAATCGAAAACTAGGGTTCTTTGAGGCCACACAATGTTGTGGCCTCACAGCCGTATTAGGAGAGAAAAATGGCGACAAACACGAAGCCACGTATCCGCATCCGACTCAAGGCATACGACCATCGCATTCTTGATCAGTCGGCACTACAGATCGTGGATACCGCCCAGCAGACAGGCGCACGCGTCTCAGGTCCGGTACCTCTGCCAACAGAGATCGACAAATTTACCGTTATGCAATCACCGTTCGTTCACAAAGACTCTCGCGAACAGTTCGAGATTCGTACACACAAGCGTTTGATTGACATCATTGAGCCGACAAATCGAACCGTTGAAGCACTGACACGTTTGAATCTGCCCGCAGGCGTAGATATCGAAATCAAACTGTAAGATACAGGGGCACATCGAACTGGGTCTGATTTATCACACCCCCATTCGGTGCCATGCCCTTCTACAGTTGAAGAGAGGAAAAGATATGCTAGATGCATTATTGGGCAGAAAGGTCGGTATGACTCAGGTATTTGGACCTAACGGAATAGTCATACCCGTAACGATCATAGAGGTCGGCCCTTGCTTCGTAACACAAGTCAAGACCGTCGCAAATGACGGCTACGAAGCCATTCAGATTGGCTTCGAGCAGACAACAAATAAACACTCAACCCGTCCTGTATTAGGACACCTAGGCCATAGCCTCCCTTTGTTGAAGGGACAGCGCAAAGCTCTACAGACGTATCAGCAGGGTGAGCGTGCAACGGCAAAAGCGACAACTACTGAGGGAGAGTCAAGCACTGAGACTCCCTCAAACACAACGACCGAGAAAACGAGTAAGCAAATTGCACACTTGTTGAAAATACAAGCAAATCGCCAGCGTCGTCCTGGTCCTGAATTGGGACCATTCAAGGTGATACGCGAAGTTGGTTTGCAGAGTGGCGTGACTCCTGAGAGAGTCGAACTTGGCGCACAATTCGACGCTGGTCTCTTTACGGTTGGTGAAGAGATTGATGTGGTTGGGACAACAAAAGGTAAAGGCTTCCAGGGTGGCGTCAAGCGACACGGATTTAGAGGCGGCCCTAAGACACACGGTCAGTCAGACCGGCATCGTGCCCCTGGTTCCATTGGTTCGGGTACCACTCCAGGTCGTGTACTCAAGGGAACACGTATGGCAGGTCATATGGGCAATGCACGTGTCACTGCCAAGAAATTACAAGTGGTTCAGGCTGACCCTGAGCGTAATCTGCTGGTGGTAAAGGGTTCCGTCCCTGGTGCCAATGGCGGCCTACTCACGGTCAAGAAGCATGTGATGAGGTAAACCGAAATGCCCTCGACTAAAGTATATAACATGGCTGGTGAAGCCGTAGAAGACCTCGAACTCAGCGAGCGAGTGTTCGGAGTTACCCCCAATGTGCCGGTTCTACACCAAGTTGTCACCGCACAACTAGTGAACCGTCGCCAGGGCAATGCTTCGACCAAGACTCGTAGCGAAGTATCGGGTGGTGGTAAAAAACCATACAAGCAAAAGGGAACTGGTAACGCCCGTCAGGGTAGTAGCCGCGCCCCTCAGTTCCGTCATGGTGGCGTTGTCTGGGGTCCACGACCTCATCGCTATCATCACGACGTGCCTAAGAAGATGCGCCGTCTCGCGATCCGCTCAGCCCTGTCGGACAAAGTGGCGAACGAAAGCCTGATTGTGGTGAACGAACTTGGTTTGGAAACGCCAAGTACAAAAGGGATGATAAAGCTCCTTGCCCAGTTACCCACTTCAGGGAAACGCGTTCTAATGATGTTGCCACAGCGCGATGAAAACATTGTGCTGTCTACGCGCAATATTCCGCTTGCGAAGGTGCAGCATGTCGCTTCAATCAATGTCATCGAGTTACTGAAGCATGATTATGTCATCATGCCAGTGCAAACAGTTCGTTGGCTCGAACTCGTCTTCGGTGAAGGTCTGAGTGCTGATGACGCTACAAAAAGAATCTTCGACGGCACAGATGTCGCAGCAAGCAATACTGCTGCGACAACGAGCGATGAGTCATTGACGGCGGAGCCATTGATCGCCCCTGCTCAGGGCGAGACGTTGCCGATTGTCCCTTCTCCTGATGAGGACGGAGAGACACCAGCCGCGCCATCGACCGATAGCGAAGCATAGAGGAGAAGATCGTGGAGATTACAGAAATTCTGCGTCAAGGTATCGTCACCGAAAAAACGGTGCGGCTACAGGAGCAGAATAAATATACCTTCAAGGTAGCATTGAAGGCGAACAAAATTGATGTGCGTCGCGCCGTTGAAACCATTTTTAAGGTGAACGTCGTCTCAGTCAATATAATTCGCATGCCTGGCAAGGCAAAGATGATTCGACGAAAAGGCTCCGCTCCTCGGCCCGTTGAGCCACGTGAGTGGAAAAAGGCGATTGTGACGCTCCGTGAAGGGCAGACAATCGACGCATTGAAGGCGTAAGGTAAGGAATTGAGCTATGCCAATTAGACAGTATCGACCAACGTCTCCTGGGCGTCGCGGCATGTCTGTTTCGACATTCGAGGAGATCACAAAGACAAAGCCAGAGAAATCTCTGACCGTCAAATTGAATAAACACGGTGGGCGCAACAATCAAGGCAAGATTACTACACGTCATCGTGGCGGCGGTGCGAAGCGTGCCTATCGCATCATCGACTTCAAGCGTAACAAACTGGATGTACCTGCACGCGTTGCGGCTATTGAGTACGATCCCAATCGTACCTCGCGTATCGCCCTTCTGCATTATGTGGATGGAGAGAAGCGTTACATCCTAGCTCCTGTCGGCTTGAAGGTCGGAGACCGCGTGCAGGCTGGTCCAGACGCGGACATTCGTGTCGGCAATGCATTGCCATTGAAGAACATTCCGACCGGCACCACCATTCACAACATTGAGTTGGAAAAAGGACGTGGAGGCCAGATGGTGCGTAGCGCGGGCGTTGGGGCACAGTTGATGGCGAAGGAAGGCGACTATGCGCTTATCCGCCTACCATCTGGCGAACAGCGCAACGTTCACGTTCTCTGTATGGCAACGATTGGGCAGGTTGGCAACGTCGATCATGAGAACCAGAGCATTGGTAAGGCGGGACGTTCACGACATATGGGCCGTCGCCCAACAGTTCGTGGCTCCGCTATGAACCCGAACGATCACCCACATGGTGGTGGTGAGGGTCGCGCTCCCATCGGTGGACAGCCACAGACACCCTGGGGCAAGCCCGCTCTCGGTTACAAGACGCGTAACAATAAGAGAACTGACCGCTTCATTGTCCGACGACGCAATGCAGGCAGGAGGAAGTAATGTCACGTTCAAGAAAAAAAGGACCATATATTCATCCTTCGCTTAGAAAGAAAATTCTGGGCATGAGACGTAGCGGCGACCGTCGTCTGATTAAGACTTGGTCTCGTGCCTCGATGATCTTCCCAGAGATGGTTGGCATGACCATCGGTGTACACAACGGCAAGATTCACGTCCCTGTGTATGTCAGTGAGAATATGGTTGGTCACAAACTAGGTGAGTTTTCACCTACTCGCCACTTCCGCGGTCATGCGGGCGGCAAAAACGAGAAAACGACATCTGTACGGTAGGGGCCTGAATTATCACGCCCATATAGAGGTAGAAAATGCAAGTCAGAGCTATTGCAAAAGATATTGGCATTCCGCCGCGCAAGATGCGTCTGGTCACGAACGCGGTGAAAGGGCTTCGCGTAAATGAAGCTCTAGCTGTTCTTCAATTTATGCCGCAGGCAGGCGCGACTCCTGTAAGCAAGGTCGTCGCGTCAGCGGCAGCAAACGCGGAGAATAACTATAATCTCAATCCAGATAGACTCTATATTCTCAATATTATGACGGATGACTCATTTCGGATTAAGCGTGTGAAACCACGATCTCATGGACGAGCCGCTCGCATTCTGCGTCGCTTCTGCCATGTCACCGTGATTGTTTCAGACGATCCGGCTGACCGAGGCGCTCGTCGTTAGGAAGGAAAACACTTTTGGGACACAAAGTAAACCCAACGGGGTTCCGGCTCGGCGTCGTGAAAGGTTGGCAGTCGCGTTGGTACGCAGAGCGCGACTATAAGGACGTTCTGGCTGAGGACTTTTTAATTCGTGATGCGATCAATAAGGAATTATTCAACGCGTCTGTCTCGCGTATCGAGATTGAGCGTACTGCTGCCAATCAGGTGCTGGTGAAGATTCACACCGCAAAACCGGGTATCGTTATCGGGAAAAGCGGCGAAAAGGTCGAGAAGCTGAGAGCCTCGCTGGAAAGCAAGACCAAGAAGCGCGTCCGTCTCGACATCAACGAGATTCGTCAGCCAGAATTGGATGCGTATCTCGTTGGTCGTGGCATTGCGGAACAGCTAGAGAAGCGTGTTTCGTTCCGCCGTGCCATGAAGCAGGCGGTACAAAAGACGATGCGTGCCAATGCAAAAGGCATCAAAGTGATTGTCGGTGGACGACTCGGAGGCGCAGAAATCGCACGCTCCGAGAAAGAGGTTGAGGGCAAGGTTCCTCTGCAAACTCTGCGTGCCGACGTTGACTATGGCTTAGCTGAGGCGCACACAACCTTTGGTGTTATCGGCATCAAAGTCTGGATTTATCGCGGCGATATTCTGCCTAGCAAACGTCGCGAAATCGGCGAGGCACAGCAGGAAACAGTGCAGCAGCAACCAGCGTTCCCACCGCGAGAGAGTGGACGCGGTGGTGACCGTCGTGGCGACCGCCGTCCAAGTGATGGTGGTGGACGTGGTGATCGTGGTCCGCGTCCGCAAGGAGACCGACCACAGGGAGACAGGCCACGAGGTGGCGATAGAGGTCCACGCCCACAAGGTGATCGACCACAACGTCAATTTGGCGACCGTCCACCACGTCCAGCAGGTGATCGTGGTCCGCGTCCGCAAGGAGACCGACCACAGGGAGATCGCGGTCCGCGTCCGCAAGGAGACCGACCCGCACGCCCACAAGGAGAGCGTACACCGCGTCCTCAGGGCGAACGTCAGCCCCGTCCTGAACAACAGGCACCCGTAAATCAGACGCCTGCAAACGAGGCTCCTGCAACGCAGCCAACTGCACCAACGCCACCACCCGCCGCACCAGCTCAGGATGCTAGTGCTACTCAGAGCGAGTAGAGGAGTTTCAATTCATGTTATTGGCACCGTCACGTACAAAATATCGCCGACAACATCGTGGGCGCATGAAGGGTGAGGCACATCGCGGCAACACCCTCGCCTTCGGTGATTTCGGTCTACAGGCACTAGAGCCTGTTTGGATGGAGGCTCGTCAGATCGAGTCCGCACGTATCGCGCTCACCCGCTTCATGAAGCGTGGTGGTAAGGTCTGGATTCGTGTGTTCCCTGACAAGCCTGTCAGCGCCAAGCCTGCCGAAACCCGTATGGGTAGCGGTAAAGGTGCAGTCGATCACTATGTCGCGGTCGTTAAGCCCGGTCGCATCATCTTTGAAATCGGTGGCGTCAGCGAAGAAATTGCGAAAGAGGCTGTCCGTCTCGCAGGTCACAAACTTCCAGTAAAGACCCGCTTTATTACCAGAGGGGAGGCGGAAAGTGTCGAAAGCTAAAGAGCGTCGCCAGGAGATTCTTACGTACAGCGAAGGTAGAATACACGAAGAACTCAAGACTCTGCGCCTGAGATTGTTCAATCTTCGTCTGCAGCAGCAGCGTGGCGAGGTAAAGAATAACCGTCTGTTTACGCAGACGCGCAAAGACATTGCCCGCTTGCTGCATCGCCTATCGCAGTTGGAGAATGAAGAATGACACAACAAGCAACACCAACGCCGCAGACGGTTGTCCGTCATCAACAAAAAGTTGGGCGCGTAGTAAGCAATAAAATGGACAAGACGATTGTTGTTATCGTAGAGTCCCTAAAGAAGCACCGCATCTACAAGCGTACATACAAACAGACAAAGCGTTTTTATGCACACGATGAAGAGAATACCTGTAGCATCGGCGATACCGTCCGTATCGAAGAGTGTCCTCCCGTCAGCAAATTGAAACGCTGGCGTCTTATTGAAATCATCAGGCGCGGTAGCGGCATTGTCCCCGTCGAAGAGGCATTGGCAGATGCGGACCCCGATCTGACCAACTCTTCCGATGAAGAAACGGAAGCGGAATAAGGAGAGCGTCAGATGATCCAGCCAGAAAGCCGCCTGAAGGTTGCCGACAACACAGGTGCAAAAGAGATCATGTGTATTCGTGTCGTAAGTGGCTCCTCCAAGCGTTATGCAACGGTGGGAGACATTATCAAAGCCTCGGTTAAACAGGCCGCACCGAATGGTCAGGTCAAGAAGGGTGACGTGGTGGACGCGGTTGTGGTTCGTGTTGCAAAAGAATATGCACGTCCTGATGGATCGCATATTCGTTTCGACGAGAACGCAGCCGTCATTCTTGCCGCCGGTAACAACCCACGAGGGACACGTATCTTTGGACCCGTAGCACGCGAATTGAGAGAGAAAAACTTCTCACGCCTCATTTCGCTCGCGCCTGAAGTGCTCTAGCGATGGTGGAGTTACACAAACTCCATACCATAGAGGAAAAAAATGGCAGTAAAACAGCAAGAAAAGAAGCCTCTGCACTTAGCCAAGTTGAATATCAAGAAGGGTGACACCGTTCTGATTATCACAGGCAAAGATCGAGGCAAAGAAGGAACCGTATCGCGGGCGATGCCGCAGGTCAACAAGGTAATTGTTGAGGGCCTGAACATCGTAAAAAAACACATTCGTCCGCAAGGGCAGACGCGTCAGGGCGGCGTAATTGAGAAGGCAATGCCGATTCACGTCTCAAACGTCATGCTCAAATGCACTGAATGCGGCGAGCCTACACGCGTTGGTCATGAGCGCCGTCCACTTGGCAATGACCAGAAAATCCGCTCGGTACGTGTGTGCAAAAAGTGTCAGAAGGTCATTCAGGACCGCACGAGGAGTAGTTAAACGTCATGGTATCACGATTAAAAGAGAAATATCGACAAGAGGTCGTGCCTGCCCTGCGAAAGGACTTTAACTACGCGAACCCAATGCAGGTGCCGAGCGTTCACAAGGTAGTTGTGAACATTGGTATGGGCGAGGTCATCCAGAACGCAAAGGCGATGGATGCCGCTGTGGGAGACCTGACACTGATTACAGGTCAGCGTCCCGTTATTACACGCGCGAAGCGTTCGGTCGCAACCTTCAAACTCCGTGAAGGTATGCAGATTGGGTGCATGGTCACACTACGCGGGGAACGCATGTATCAGTTCCTCGACAAGCTGATGAACGCCGCTCTGCCCCGTATTCGTGACTTCCAGGGCGTCTCTGCTGAGGCGTTCGATGGTCGTGGCAACTACACGTTGGGTCTGCGTGAACAACTGGTCTTCCCTGAAATCGACTACGATAGAATCGACAAGGTACGCGGCATGGAAGTGAGTATCGTTACAACGGCTCGCACTGATGAAGAGGGACGGCGGCTGCTCAATTTGATGGGCATGCCCTTTAAGAAGTAACGCTGGAGGGCGAAAATGGCAAAAACATCAATGATTGTAAAGTCTGAGCGCAAGCCCAAGTTCAAGGTACAACAGCACAACCGCTGTCACGTATGCGGACGACCACGCGCCTATATGCGTAAGTTTGGTCTCTGCCGCATTTGTTTCCGTGAGCGTGCGCTACGCGGCGAGCTACCAGGCGTCACGAAGTCAAGCTGGTAAGTACGAAGCTGAAAGGGCAGAACATCCATGAATATGACTGATCCAATTGCGGATATGCTTACGCGCATTCGCAACGCGGTCACAGCACGGCACACCCGCGTACTCGTTCCGGCGTCGAAAATGAAGCTGGCTATCGCGCGTGTGTTAAAAGAAGAAGGGTATATCAAGGATATCGAAATCCTCAAGGATAACCCACAAGGAACAATTCGTCTGACGTTACGCTATGTAGAGAAGAAGCCGGTTCTGACAAACTTGAAGCGTGTCAGTAAGCCCGGCTTGCGCGTCTACTCAAAGCGTGTCGATATCCCACGCGTCCGTGGTGGGCTGGGGATATCCATTGTATCGACGCCAAAGGGACTTATGACTGGCAGCAGTGCCTACCATCAGGGTCTCGGTGGAGAAGTCGTCTGCTACGTTTGGTAGACAGGAGGGATTACCATGTCTCGTATTGGACGCGCTCCAATTACAGTGCCAGCAAAGGTACAGGTCAACTGGACCGAGGACAATCTGGTTACAGTGAAGGGACCCAAAGGCGAGCTTTCACAGCGGGTCGATCCAGCCCTGACGCTAAAGCTCGATAATGGAGTACTCACCGTCACTCGACCATCGGATAGTAAAGAACATAAGGCAAAGCACGGTCTATACCGCACCCTGGTCAATAACATGGTCCTTGGGGTGACAACGGGCTTTACCAAGCAGCTAGAAATTCATGGCGTTGGCTATCGTGCCGCAAAAGTGGGCGAGAATCTGGTGATCCAGGTTGGCTTCTCGCACCCCATTGAGGTTCAACCTCCGGTGGGCATCTCGCTCGCGGTTGATGGTGTCGATGCTGCGACCAAGGCTACAAAGATAAGCGTGAGCGGCATTGATAAGCAACTTGTCGGTCAAGTCGCTGCCTCAATTCGCAGTGTACGTAAACCTGAACCATACAAGGGCAAAGGCGTGCGTTATGCCGGTGAAGCCATTCGCCGTAAGGCTGGTAAAGCTGGTAAAGTCGGCGGTAAGAAGAAATAAGCAAGCGAGGAAGGCTAAGAGAGACGTAGTGCCGACCACGTATCTCAACTTCCTCAATCGCTCAGTATACGAAAGGGGAGTTGCGGAAATCCTTCTGTTAAGAAGGTATTTACGCTACTTACACAATGATTAAACGATTTCACTCAAATCAAGCAAGGCTGCGGCGGCACCAGCGTATGCGAAACCGTGTGGTAGGTTCACAGGCACGTCCTCGTTTGAACGTCTTCCGTAGCGGACAGCATATCTACGCACAGGTTATCGACGATACCACCGGCAGAACACTTGTCGCGGCATCGTCGCTCGAAGAGAATCTACGCTCTTTTAAACCTGCATCGTCGCAACAAGAAGAGACAAAAGAGCCTAATTTGCTAGAGCGAGCAAGCAATGCAGTCCAGGCCGTCGCTGAAGCCGCGGCAGAGGTACTTCCTGGTGCCAGCCCTAAAAGTGCTAGAAGTGAAAAAGCTTCTACGAAAGCTGCTCCACAAAAGGGAAATAAAACTGGTGGACAGGCAGCTCCAAAGGTAAATCTGCCAGCCGCTCAAAAAGGTCCATCGAAGACGCCAGTAGAGGCTCTTGCTGCTATTGCCAACAATAGGAAAGTTGCACTCGCACGCGAAGTCGGTAAATTGGTGGCACAACGCGCGAAAGAACAGGGCGTGAGTCGCGTTGTCTTTGATCGTGGTGGCTATGCCTATCATGGTCGTGTCGCTGCGTTAGCTGAAGGTGCTCGTGAAGCGGGCCTGGACTTCTAGGCTCAAAAGGAAAAAGATTTCATGGCAAGAATAGACGCTACAAAACTAAACCTGGAAGAGACAGTGGTTGAGGTCAGCCGCGTCTCTAAGGTGGTCAAAGGTGGTCGCAACTTCAGCATCCGCGCCTTAGTAGTTGTGGGTGATCACAACGGCTATGTGGGCTTTGGCTTTGGCAAGGCAAGCGAGTACACCGAGGCGATTCGTAAGGGTGTTGAAGACGCTAAGAAGCATCTCATGCAGGTACCACTATCGGGTACAACCATTCCCTTTATGGTGAAGACGAACTTCGGAGCCTCCGAAGTTTTGCTCAAACCTGCCGCTCCTGGTACTGGCGTTATCGCTGGTGGTGCCGTGCGTGCGGTAATGGAGTCTGTGGGTGTCAGAGATATTCTCACCAAGACACTGGGCAGCACAAATAAAGCGAACACCGTACAGGCATGCCTCAAGGCACTGCGCGAGCTGCGTTCAGCAGACACTGAGGCAGCACAGCGTGGGAAAACGGTCGCAGATATTGTTGGTAAGAAACAGGCAGAGCGCATCGCTATCGCAACTGCTACCGCCGCAGAGCAAGCCGCAGCATTGCGTGCCGCTCGCGAAGAGGAGGCACGCGAAACAAGAGCGACCTCGAATCGTCGCGGTGGCGACCGCAATGATCGTGGTGACCGTCGTGGTGGCAACTCTGGTGGCTCAGACCGTCGTGGCGGTAGTAATGATCGTGGCGACCGGCGCGGTGGCGGCGGTGGCGACCGTCGTCGCTAAGGAGTAGACAATGGCAAAATTACGTATAAAATGGGTGAGAAGCTCTATTGGCTACCCAAAAGATCAAAAAGCAACAATCAAGGCATTGGGTTTACACAAACTTCAGCGTACCGTTGAACATGACGATAACCCAGCCATTCGTGGCATGATTCGCAAAGTTGTTCATCTAGTGCAGGTAGAGGAGGTCGTCAGTGAAACTCTCTGATTTACGACCCGCCCCTGGTTCACATAAAACCGAGAAGCGCCTTGGACGTGGACATGGCTCCGGTCGTGGCAAAACGGCGGGACGCGGTACAAAAGGTCAGAAGGCGCGTACTGGCGGCAAAATCCATCGCGCTTTCAATGGTGGTCAGACGCGCCTTTCTAAACGTTTAGGCTTTCGACGTGGTTTGGGTAACAGCAATACCATGTTCCGTGATAACTATGCGATTGTAAATATCGTTGATCTGGAGTCGTTCGAGGCCAATACCGAGATTCAACCGATTAACTTGGTGGAGGCTGGCCTGATGACTCCCGCTAAGGGTCGTGGCCTGATAAAAATTCTTGGTAATGGCGAAATTGACCGCGCTCTTACTATTCACGCACACAAGGTTTCCGAGAGTGCGCGAGCCAAGATCGAGGCAGCCGGTGGTAGAGTTGAGATTATTCCCGTAAGAACGTATGAGCAGACCAAACGCAAAAAGGTAGAGAAAACTCCTGCTGCGGCGACCAATACAAGCGAGGCATCGTCACAGGCAGACTAGGAAAATTGCCAGGGGGTGGAACTCCCTGGCACATTGCTCGTATAGTATGTATTGTATCCATTTCTATACGTTGTCTCTCTATTTGTATCTGTATGTTTTCGTCTCTGCCGCATATCGGTAAAGATTGAAGAAAAATACGCTTGTAGAAGGAGTCTTCTATGTGGGAACGACTGCGAAGTATCTGGACCGTTCCTGATCTACGCAATAAAATTCTCTTTACGCTAGCAATGCTGCTGGTGTTTCGCATCCTTGCACACATCACTGTACCGTTAACGGCGGCAGAGAAGGGTACGTTACTCAACCTCTTCACAAGTAACAGTAAGAACAAAGACCTTGGTCAGCTACTTGGCTTATTAGATGTCTTCTCAGGCGGGTCGTTGCAGACATTCTCGATTGTCGCGTTTGGAGTCTATCCTTACATCACCGCGACAATTGTAATGCAACTGCTACAACCGATTATACCTGCGTTGCAAAATCTCTCGACACAGGGTGAGGCCGGGCGTCTACGCTTCAGCCAGATCACACGTATTATTACTGTGCCTCTGGCTTTGCTGCAAGCCCTAGGTCAGTGTGCGATCTTCCAGCAGGCTGGCGTGCTGCAAAACTTTAGCCTCGTCGATCCTAAGTATGCTCTTGAGACGTTCTCTATCTTGATTGCTTTGACGACTGGAACAATGATTCTGGTGTGGATTGGTGAATTGATTACGGAGAATGGTATCGGCAACGGTATCTCGATCATTATCTTTGCAGGTATTGTCAGCCGTCTACCGCAGTTTGTGCAGCAGGGCTACCTTGCCTCCACGTCAAATGGTGGCACAGGCGGTGGCGTTGTCAGCATCGCTGTTTTCTTGATTGTTGGCTTAATCACTATTCTCGGCGTCGTCTACATCTACCAGGGACAGCGACGTATCCCCGTCCAATATCCAACGAAACGACAGGTAGGACGTGGCATGCTGGTTGGCTCGGCACAGACGACGTACATCCCAATGCAAGTGAATAGCGCAGGTATGATTCCGCTCATCTTTGCACAGTCGATGCTCATCTTTCCGGCTGTACTCTCGAAGTACCTCACGGCAAGCACAACGCCTTGGCTGAGTGCAACGGCGTCGTTCATCTCAACGTATGTTGTCAACACGAGTACATGGTGGTATTGGCTCATCTACTTTGTTCTGGTTGTCGCCTTTACCTACTTCTATGCATACGTCGTGTGGCAACAGCAGAACATACCGGAAAGCCTACAGAAGCAAGGAGCGTTTATCCCTGGCTATCGACCAGGTGAACCGACAAGCAAATACCTGTATGACATTTTGAACCGTATCACACTGGCAGGTGCATTGTTTCTGGGAATTATCGCAGTCCTGCCGTTCGTCTCGCGCATTGGCGCGAATCAATTGTTGGGTAGTGCCTCCATCCTCATCGCTGTTGGTGTGGTCTTGGACACGATTCGACAGCTTGAAGCCCAAATGGTTATGCGTAACTATTCTGGCTTCTTGTCATAAGAAAAAGGGCGCGGCGTCGCGCCCTACGCTTGTCCTCTGGGGGGCGTGTTCATTGTAACAGCCTTACAAGGATCGCATGAGTGCAATGACGCGCTTCCACGATAGTCTACCGGAGAAAAAACGTGAACATTATCCTGTTTGGCGCACAAGGGTCGGGCAAGGGAACTCAAGCTGACCGACTCGCGCAGGCTCTAGATATTCCTCATGTTGCTAGTGGGGACCTGTTCCGCGATGCGATTAAGAAAGAGTCCGAGTTAGGACGCAAGGCAAAGGACTACATAGACCAGGGAAAACTGGTCCCCGACGATATCACCGTCAAAATGGTCCTGGATCGCATTAAAGAACCCGATTGTGAGCATGGGGTATTGCTGGACGGCTTTCCGCGCACGATTGCACAGGCGCATTCCCTAGACGATGGATTGGCTACGAACGAGCGACGTATTGATGTCGCTGTCTACTTAAACGTTCCGCGCGACGTTTTGTTAAGTAGACTCTCCGGTAGATACATTTGCCGGGCACATCAACATGTCTACAACATAAACACGAACCCGCCCAAAGTCGCTGGTAAGTGTGATATAGATGGTAGTGAATTATACCAACGCTCTGATGACAAAGGAGAGGCGGTGCAAAAGCGGCTTGATACCTTTTTCAACGAGACCATTCGCTTGCTCGACTATTATCGACCACAGCAGAAGCTGGCAGAGGTGAATGGAAACCAGAGCATAGAGCAGGTACAGCAAGACCTCGTGAGTGCTGTACGTCATCACGGCGACAAATAACGAGAGAAATACATATATCATGGCTGTAATCATAAAATCAAAAGAAGAGCGCGAAAAAATTCGGGAGGCGGGACATATTGTCGCTGAGATGCTTGCTGAACTACGCAACACGGTTCGCCCCGGTATCTCGACGCACGATATTAACGTGCAGGCAACGGCGTTATTGAAGCGATATGGAGCAAAGTCTAGCTCATTAGGCTATCATGGTTATCCTGCATCGCTTTGTACGTCTGTAAATGAAGAAGTCGTACATGGCATTCCAGGCGAACGCGTTCTACACGAAGGCGACGTGATAACGCTCGACTTCGCCGCCAACTACAACGGTTGGCATGCGGACTCGGCGATTACCGTTCCAGTAGGTCAGGTTTCTCCAGAAGTGCAACGCTTGCTCAAAGTGACAGAAGATGCCTTATATCGCGGCATAGCGGCTGCCCGCGCTGGTAATCGTCTTCATGACATCGGGCGAGCGGTACAGCAATTCGTAGAAGCCGCCGGTTTCTCCGTTGTACGTAACTACGGTGGGCATGGTGTGGGTCGCAGCATGCACGAAGACCCCCAGGTTCTCAACTATGTCGAGGCAGGCTATCCCAACTCCGTGCTGAAGCCAGGGATGGTGATTGCTATCGAGCCAATGGTGATCATGGGCGACAAGAAAACTCAGGTTCTCTCTGACGATTGGACTGTCATCGCGGCTGACAAAACCTTTGCAGCTCACTTCGAGCATACCGTGGCGATCACCGAGGGCGATGCCGATATCTTGACGCGGTAAATAGGAAAATAGTATAAACTGCATTTTCCCTCTCGACTTCTGAAACAAAGTATGTTATAATTCGTAGTTGGGGCAGCAGTGTCAACTGCTGCTGTTTTGTACTTTTTTTGACCCAATTTTCTAGGGAAAGGATGCTATGGCAAAGAAGGATGAGATTGAGGTAGAGGGCAGAGTGATTGAGGCCCTCCCTAACGCTATGTTTAAAGTTCAAATAGATGAAGAACATGAAGTCCTCGCGATTCTCTCAGGAAAAATGCGCATGAACTTTATACGTATCGTGCCAGGTGATAAGGTTCGGGTTGTGCTGTCCCCCTATGACCTGACGCGCGGTCGCATCACCTATCGTCCACGATCATAGTGTCTCTCTTACCAGAAATTTGACTTTTTTTCGTTTCGTTTCGTCTCTTTGATCGCTATAATTTATCGTAATTGACAACGATCTACGCAACCACTATACAAGAGGAGGGCAAGCTATGAAGGTGCGAGCCTCAGTAAAACCAAGATGTGATCATTGCAGAGTGATTCGTCGCAACAGGGTTGTGATGGTCATTTGTAGCAAAGACCCAAAACATAAGCAGAAACAAGGGTAGGACGCTTTGTTCTACGAAGCTGGAGGAAAAGATGGCTAGAATCGCTGGCGTTGATATTCCAAACGATAAGCGTGTGGAAATTTCGCTGTGCTACATCTACGGGATCGGCCCGACCACGAGTCGCAAAATCCTGGAGCGGACACGAATCAACCCTGATACCAGAGTGAAAAATCTGAGCGAAGAAGAGGTCAACCGCCTTCGTGAGACTATTGACCGCGAACACAGGGTGGAAGGCGACCTGCGTCGTGAAGTAGACCTGAACATTAAGCGACTTATCGAAATAGGGTGCTATCGTGGCATTCGCCACCGTCGTAACCTACCCGTGCATGGGCAGCGAACACGCACCAATGCACGTACACGTCGCGGACCAAAACGAACTGTTGCAGGCAAGAAGAAAGCCTCAGCGAAGAAGTAACGCCGGAGAGGATTGAGAAGCATGGCAGACAAGAAAAAGCCAACAGGTGCAGGCAAGGTACGGCGGCGTGAACGTAAGTCCGTGCCGCGTGGACATGCACATATTCAAGCAACATTTAATAATACAATTGTAACGCTCACCGACCCCAACGGCAATGTGCTTTCCTGGGGCAGTGCCGGTGGTCAGGGATTCAAAGGCTCACGTAAGAGTACTCCCTATGCGGCACAGGTCACTGCGGAAGTTGCAGCACGTAAAGCGATGGAGCATGGCCTACGTCAGGTAGACGTTTATGTGAAAGGCCCCGGCTCTGGTCGTGAAGCGGCGGTCCGCTCATTACAAGCTTCTGGCCTATCTGTTACCTCAATTACTGATGTCACACCTATTCCACACAATGGATGCCGCCCGCCCAAGAGACGACGTGTATAACTTTGCATTGTGTTGCACGCTATGTTGCGTGTGAGGAGGATTGAACTAGATGGCGCGTTATACCGGCCCCGTCTGCAAGCTCTGCCGACGTGAGGGGGTTAAACTTTTTTTGAAGGGCGACAAGTGTTTGACTAAATGTACACTTGAGCGTCGCAGTACGAAACCAGGACAGCATGGCGCAAGTCGCGCACGCAAAGAGTCCGGTTATGCAAAACAGCTCCGCGAGAAACAGCGCGTGCGTCGTACCTACGGCGTCTTGGAGCGTCAGTTCCGCAAGCACTTTGGTGTCGCCGCACGGCGTCCTGGCAAGACCAGTGAGAACCTGTTGCAAATTCTAGAGATGCGCCTGGACAACCTAGTGTATCGTATGGGCTTTGCGGACTCACGAGCACAGGCTCGCCAGATCGTTAATCATGGACATTTCGCGGTAAATGGTCGCAAGACGAACATACCATCCTTTATCGTGAAGCCAAATGATGTAATCACGGTTCGCGAGCGGAGCAAGGGTCTGGAATACTTTAAGACTCGTGCGTTGCTATTGGCCCAAAAAGGCGTTCCTACATGGCTCAGCCTGGATATCAACGCGATGAGCGGTCGTGTTATCACGATACCATCACGCACGGACCTCGAACTGCCCTTTGATGAGCAGATGGTGGTTGAGTTCTATCAGCGCTAAGAGTGAAAGAAAGGCGGGTTAGAACCTTGCTAGATATTGCTCTGCCTCGCATAAAGAATACAAAAACACAGGGAAATTATGCGAGTTATGATATCGAGCCGTTAGAGGCGGGGTACGGAATGACGCTCGGCAACTCATTAAGACGTGTGTTGCTTTCGTCACTTCCAGGTGCAGCCGTGACCTCTGTTCGGATCGAAGGTGTACAGCACGAGTTTCAGGACGTTCCCAACGTGCTTGAGGACGTAACAGACATCGTGTTGAATGTGAAAAGACTGCGTCTCCGTTGCTTCTCAGACAATCCTGTGTCGATGCGCCTGGAAGTTACTGGAGAGCGCGAGGTAACTGCCGCAGATATCGTTGCGCCAAGTACGGTGGAGATCGTGAACCCCGAACTTCACATAGCAACACTGGACAACGAGAATGCGCGGCTCGACATGGAACTGATCGTCGAGACGGGCCGAGGATACGTCCCCGCCGACTCAAAGGATGACCAGCCTATCGGAGTTATTCCGGTCGATGCTATCTATACGCCTGTGCAGAAGGCTAACTATACTGTTGAGCATACTCGTGTCGGGCAGATGACCAATTTTGATAAAGTCGTTTTGGATGTGACGACCGATGGCACAATCACACCGGACGAGGCGTTACGTCAGAGCGCGGATATTCTGGTGCGGCACTTTACGCTGCTCGCCAACTATCGCGCTACGGTGCAAGAGGTAGAGAAGGCTCCTTTGAGCAGTCTGCCCATTCCGCCAAAGATTTACGATACACCCATTGAGGAACTTGACCTCTCGGTACGTGCATATAACTGTCTCAAACGCAGTAATATCACCAAAGTCGGTCAGGTACTCTCGATGAACGAAGAAGACCTGCTCGGTGTGCGTAACTTTGGTGAGAAGAGCCTGCAAGAACTGCAGGATCGGTTGCACCAGCGTAACTTCTTGCCCAGTCCTGGTAAAAGCACCGTTGGAGCCGACTTGGACGGCAACCACGAAAGAGAGGATTAAGTTGAGGCACAGAGTCGCTGGCAATCGCATGAGCATGCCAGAGCCACGCCGTCGTTCCGCACGTCGTAACTTGATGGCTGGCCTTATTCGTTATGATCGTATCCAGACAACCGAAGCTCGCGCCAACGCCATTCGCGGCGAGGTCGAGAAGTTGATTTCGACCGCCGTGAAGAGTCACATTGAGGCTCAGGCGTACTTGAAATCTATCGTTACCGATGACGACAAGGCTGAGAGAATTCTTGCATTCGCCCGTCGCGGTCGCTTCTCGCTCAAGGACAAGGTTGCTACCAACGAGGAACGCTTACAGCAGCAGAAGGCACCTCTTACCGATAGAGGCCGCAAGTTCTTGGAAGATAAGTACAAGGCGCGTCGTGACGAGCTACTGCGTATCTTCTCAAATGAGGATGATGCAGAGAAGGCTTTACAGGCTGCCTATCGCGCAATGGTGATTGAGCTGCATGCGCGTCGCCTCATTTTGAGCGCACTACCAGACGAACTAGTAGTCAAGAAGATGTTCGACGAGCTGGCTCCGCGTTATCTCAACCGTCACGGTGGCTACACGCGTATCACCAAACTGGGCAAACGCAAAGGCGATGCCGCCGACATTGCTCAAATTGCCCTCGTGTAGGGACCGATTTATCGCGTCCTTGTTGATGGTTGGTTGCACAATTCGTGTAGGGGTCTGATTTATCACACCCTTTTCGGTGTCGAACTGTTGAGAGGACGTGATACAGGGGCGTAGCATGAACATCGCGTGTGGCATCGAATATGATGGTACAGACTATCACGGCTTTCAACGTCAGCCCGAATCGCATGGCCTAACTATTCAGGGTGTGTTGGAGTCGGCAATCGAACGAGTTTCGGGGGAGCGGTCAGCTCTACACGGAGCGGGTCGCACGGACGCGGGCGTACATGCGAATGGACAAGTCGCTAACTTTCGCACTTCTTCGCAGTTGACGCCTCAGGTATGGCAACGGGCACTCAACGCCATATTGCCTAGCTCTATAGCGGTGCGCTGGACGAGAGAAGTACCTGATCGCTTCCACGCACGTTTCAGCGCGAGAAGTCGTTCTTATCTTTATACTGTCTGGAACGATAGTACACCGACGCCTTTGCTGGCACGTTATAGCTACTATCGTTCACAGGAACTGGACGTTGAGCTTATGCAAGAGGCGTGTCAGATTTTGCTAGGACGTAAAGATTTTGGAGCGTTTGGGCGTAGCCCCGATGAGAACAATCCTTTGCGACCAGGACCGCACTCCTGCGTTCGCACTCTGTTTGAGGCGCGTTGCTCACGACAAGAGAAGTGTATCTATTATGATTTTACTGCGGACGGTTTCTTAACAGGAATGGTACGCAGAATGGTTGGAACGCTCTTACAGGTTGGTCAGGGGCGTCTCGGTCTTGAAGAATTTGCGGACATTGTGCAACAAGCGCAAAAAACGCACCCTGGTCCGGCTGCCCCATCGCATGGGCTGTGTCTGGTACGGGTTGAGTATCCCGAAGAATTTGGAGTGACAAACACATGATGAAGACATACACGGCGAAAGCCAGTGATATAAATCCTCAGTGGTACGTTATCGACGCCGAGGGTCAGATTCTTGGTCGTGTTGCTACGCAGATCGCACAGATTCTGCGTGGGAAGCACAAACCAACATTTACACCTAATCTGCCAACGGGCGATTTTGTGATCGTTATCAATGCCGACAAGATTGCTGTAACCGGCAAGCGTCTGGATCAGAAGGTCTACTATCGCCATAGCCAGTATCCTGGCGGCTTGAAGAAGACAACACTGCGCCAGACGCTCGGAGGCCGCTTTCCCGAGCGTGCCGTCATTCATGCTGTACGCGGTATGGTGATGCATAATCGCCTTGGCGCAGACATTATGAAACGCCTGAAAGTGTATGCAGGACCCGATCATCCACATGCTGCACAGAAACCTGTGTTGTGGACAGGGCCAGAGGCATTGTTGAAGAAGCCAGCGGTTGCAACGACCGAGGCGAAGTAAGAAGAGGAGAAACACGTT
The DNA here is from genome assembly GCA_964250365.1 of uncultured Ktedonobacteraceae bacterium. Lineage (GTDB taxonomy): Bacteria > Chloroflexota > Ktedonobacteria > Ktedonobacterales > Ktedonobacteraceae > JBBQVS01. The sequence continues at coordinate 367 of CAXUGH010000064.1, read as the reverse complement.
GGCTGATACCGTTAGAGGTGAGTACTACTATGGCATGGGACGGCGCAAAACATCGGTAGCTCGTGTGCGCCTCTACCCCAATGGCGAAGGCAACATCGAGGTGAATGGCAAAACCGCCGCTGCATACTTTGGGCAGCGTGACGCGCTTCTAGCGATGGTCGCCTCTCCACTGCGCGCGGTCGATATTGATAACACCTACAACATGACGATTCGCGTTCTCGGCGGTGGCACTTCTGGGCAGGCTGGTGCTATTCGTCACGCCCTCGCCCGCGCCCTGCTACGCATGAACCCTGAGTTCAAACAAGCACTGCGTCGCGCAGGCTACCTCACACGCGACCCACGCATGAAGGAACGCAAGAAACCAGGT
>CAXUGH010000063.1:18414-19783 GCA_964250365.1 uncultured Ktedonobacteraceae bacterium | reverse complement strand
TGTAACGCGTAAACCTTAAAAATTTTTTCTTTTTGCCGCTTTAAAATCAACACAGTATCTATGATGACGTATCTAGCACAACAGGCTTCTCAGTGACAATTTTCGCGTTACGCAACAGTAACAGCGCAATAGCTCCCGATAGGAATTGTATTGCGCCAACGCTGTCGAGAAGTGAAATTATCCCAAATGTGTCGCCGAGTGTGCTTGCGATAACCAGACCGAGCATCATAGCAACTGAAATTACTGTGTTGAAGGCACCAAGCACACGACCACGATACGTGTCTGCAACTGATTGTTGTAGTAGTGTCTGAAGCAGAACGAGTAAGCCTACAACAAAAAAGCCTACAACGGTAAGCGACGCAAACAAAAGCACAATACTATGCACATTTGCGATAAGAATGATTGCAGTTCCTCCAATGACCAGAGGTAACAGCATAAGATAGACAGGTTTCAAAAACTTAGTGGCTTGTCCTATCACAAGCGCACCGACAAGCGAACCAATTCCTTGCGCGGTAATTGCCCAGCCCCATATATTGGCATTGCCATGTAGCACCTTCACCACATAGGGCACAATCAGCACATTTATGAGACCTTGACCCACCATAAACACGCTCATCATAAGAAAGATGCCACTCAGCACGGTATCTTTACGCACCAGTTGTAGTCCGTCCAGCCATTCACGCCAGATATCCGCTATCCGTTTTGTGGCGTCACTCTTTACCTCGATTGAGTGCGTAGGGACAGAGATAAGCAGAATCGTCACTGCCGAGAAAAGGAAGGTTGCGCTATCAGCATAGACAACACTGCTCAATCCTACAAAAGAGAGCAGGACACCACCAAGAGGAGGACCAATGAAGCGCGTTATCGAGTCGCTAAATGTTTCTAGTGAGTTTGCAGCAAGCAATTGTTGCTCATCGACGAGCGAGGGAGTAAGCGCACCAACGGCGGGGGTGAAAAACTGCGAGAGCGTTGTCTGTAGTATCGTGACAGCATAGACAAGCCATAATAAACTTTGCGAATGCACCAACAAGAGTAGCAGCAAAACAACGGCACGCGACAGGTCTGATACAATCATCGTCCAGCGTCGATCCCAACGATCTACAAACACACCAGCGAACGAGCCTAGTAGAATACGCGGTAAGGTCTCCGCTACAAACATTGTTCCCGTTTGCAGAATAGAGCCTGTTAGTTGAAACACATAATACGGCAGTGCAACCAGTAGCATATAGTCGCCAGCAAGCGACACAAATTGCCCAATCCAGAGCAACACAAAGTTACGCTTACGCAAAGCAGCAAACATGATAGTCCTCCATGAGGGAGCAGGGAGACCGCAAGAGGGGGGCCGCGCACGAAGGGGGGTGGTGATTGT
>CAXUGH010000063.1:14220-18404 GCA_964250365.1 uncultured Ktedonobacteraceae bacterium | reverse complement strand
GGGTCTCCCCTACACGTAGGGACATGGGAAATGTAGGGGAGACCCTTGCGGTCTCCCTGCACAGCCCAAGAGTAGTTGTTTAGAGTGCTTATTTCAGCAGATATCCACGATCTCAAGCGTCCGAGGTGATACAAATAAGAAGAGCATTGAGATACTGCTCACATCAAGAAGTTGTACCTGGATAACTTCTTGCCCTTGCCGCTCTATGAGTTGTTCAGAGCCGAAGATGCAGCGTGGATGCTTTATGAGAAATTGCTGAATAGTAGGGTGATCAAAACAAACAGAAATTATTCCTGCTAAGATTGTGCCATCCGTAGGGCAGTTCATAACTATGTAGAAACGGCTTTGAAAAGGGAATGACATTGTATGTTGCTCTACACCAAGCACCGCTGCCCTACCACAACACATAGAACAATTTACAAGACGTTGCGCTATTGCTTGTCTATAGAGTTGTGGAGCGTCTGCCATCACGCGTTTCATTGCAGGGCGAAACGAGCGTAAAGTACCTAGCTGTACGGTACCACAAGTATTGACGATATCAGCATTATCTGGTTGTGAACAAACAGGGCAACGCATACGCAAGTCTATATTTCCATTCGCTAGCGGCTCAAAAATACCCTGCATTTGATGCTTACCACACATCAGACACCAGAAGCCCGTCTTGCGCCATCCCTGCGCCGTTTCTTTGTCTATCATCATTCCAAATGACTCGGCATCATCGCGCAGTTCGTTGCTCAACACCTGCTGTAATTGCCTTCGCGCCCGATGCAAGCGTACTTCTAACGCATTGATCGTCAATCCAAGTTGTAGAGCTGTCTCGTTTTGTGGCATCTCGGCGAGATAGTGTAGTTCCAGAGCTTTACGTGTTGTAGCAGGAAGATAGCCCATTGCACGGTCTAATAGCGTTGCTAAGTCCTGGTGGCTCAACTCCTCGGCTGGGTCAATGGCTAGAGGGTCAGGGATGTCTAGCTCTACGTCACTAAAAGTGCTATCTTGCTCCCCTCCTACAAGTTCCGAAAGGCTCTCCTGTCGCTGTTTTGTAAGAGCGTGTGTGCGGTTCCAGCGCCGTGAGACATTGCGGCAGATACCGTTGAGCCATACATCAAAACGCTCAGGGCTATGCAGATGTTCGAGGTGTCGCCATGCCTCGACAAGCGTCTCCTGCACTACATCGTCCGCCGCATCGGGAGATACGCCTTGTTGCTGTGCGAGACGTAGCAGACGTGGGCGTGCAGTTGCCAATAACTCATCAAGCGTATTTGAAAGCGCGATGTGTGATTGTATATCTATATTGCTCATGCTTGCTAGCTCCTACTTGTATCTCTATAGATATGTCGCGCTTCGTTGCCAAAAGCTTACACGAATTTTTGCCGATCCACCTGTAGAGGCAATAATTCATTACGCCCTCGTACCCGTTGACCACGTTCCCCATCCATTGTATACGTTCCTTAACACTTGCCAACATTGCAGATGGCGAAAAGGGCGTAATAAATTATAGCCCCTACGACCATGAACACCAACGATAAGATACAATACCTAATAAGAGAATCAATACTGCGGAAAGGATTTACGCATGCGTATCTTTATCGTTGGTGCTACAGGTGTACTTGGCAAGGCTCTACTCCCACTATTACAACAACAGGGACATACTGTTCGTGCATTGGTACGCACATCAGAAAAAGCACAGCAGCTACAAAGCGAGGGTATAGATGCAAGAGAAGGGGACTTGCTCGTCTCAGATGTAGAAGCTCAGTTGCTCGATATGATGGCGGGGTGCGACGCAGCCATACACATCGCTACCGCCATTCCTGAAGACTCGGCGGCTCCGGGGGCGTGGGATAGAAATACACAGTTACGGGTTGAGGGCACACAGCGTTTGCTACAGGCTGCGCTGGCAACGGGCGTCAAGCGGTACATTCAGCAGAGCATTGTGATGGCCTATCCCGATGGTGGCGACGAATGGATATATGAAAATACACCGCTCGACGCCTCACCGGAAAGGCGTTCGCTCTGTGATCCCGTAATCGACATGGAAGATTTGGTGCGTGACATTGCTCGTGAGCAGTTACAATGGTGTATTTTACGTGGCGGCACCTTCGTTGGTCCTGGAACAGCGCAAGATAGTTTGATTGCTAGCTTGCATGCAGGCACAACCACCATACCCTGTGATGGCACCACGTTTCTCTCGCTCGTTCACGTCGCGGACATGGCAGCGGCAGTAAGCAGTGCATTAACACAAGCTCCTGCTGGCACAGTCTATAACATCGTTGATGAGCCAATTCGCAGCGGTGATTATCTCAGTCGTCTCGCCACGCTCGTTGGCGCGAAACAACCAGAGCAGGATTACTCGAATCCATGTCCACCCTCACAACGCTGTAGCAACCAAGCGGCGCGTGGCATTCTTGGGTGGGCACCAACGCATGGGATATGGCCTGATGTAAAATAATCGCATGCGATATGGATCAAACGAGACATCACAGCATTTCGTAGGGACCAGATTTATCGCGTCCCTACAAAAATTATTTATGAGAGGTCTGTTCCCATCCTTTTGTGGTATACTGAAGAAGTGATAGACCGTGCAACAAAGATGATTCATGGACAATTCACGCCTACCACAAGCATACATCCTCACCTTACACATCAGCAGTGAAGATACATTTTTCGGATTGTAGGAGAATTTTATGGCAAGTAAGCATTATAATGTCGCCATTATTGGTTCGGGTCCTGGCGGCTATGTCGCCGCCATTCGCGCCGCACAATTGGGTGCCAGCGTTGCCATCGTTGAGAAACAATATCTTGGCGGCACCTGTCTCAACGTTGGCTGTATTCCCTCGAAGGCGATGTTACATATCGCACAGATGATGCACAGCTTAGAGTCACTGGACGAGTTAGGCATTCATTTGCCACAGGCACCAACATTTGATATGAATAAGGCAGTGGCCTTCAAAGATAAAGTCGTCAAGCGTATGACGAGCGGCGTTGGCGTGCTGATGAAGGGCAATAATGTCGATGTCTTCGATGGTACGGGCAACGTCGATGCATCGCGCAATGTGACGGTTGCGATGAACGACGGCTCGCAGCAGCAATTTAGCGCGGACAAAATTCTCCTCGCCACTGGCTCCGTCCCCTTTATTCCACAGATGCCAGGGGTTGATGGGCGCAACGTGATGAATAGCGACACCTGCTGGAACCTGCCCAAGACGCCTGAGAGCCTCGTCTGTGTTGGCGGCGGCATCATTGGTATGGAACTAGCATGTATGTTCAACGCGCTGGGTACGAAGGTCACGGTACTTGAGATGTTACCGACCGTCATGGCACCCGTCGATGAAGAGGTACGTCGTTTACTTGTACGTATCCTTACGAAGCGTGGCATTAACATCGTCACCAACGCGAAGGTCGAGGGTATCGAAGACGATGGCGAGCAGAAAAAGGTTATCGCAACCACCGAAAATGGACAGCAAGCCTTCCCTGGTGAGTACGTCCTGCTGGCGGTGAGCCGTCGCGCCAATCCAACCGGCCTACAACAACTAATGGAGCAGGGGCTGGATAGCGACCGGGGGCGTGTGCGTGTCAACGACAAGATGGAGACTAACCTTCCTGGCATCTACGCTATTGGCGATCTCGTACATGGTGCTGGTCTCGCTCACGTTGCCTCGATGGAGGGTGAGATTGCGGCGGACAACGCAATGGGACACGAGGCACGAATGGACTATAACGTCGTGCCGAATCCCATCTATACCTTCCCAGAGGTTGCCTTTGTTGGCTTAACTGAGGCACAGGCAAAGGAGAAAGACCCGGATGTACGCGTCGAGCGTTTTCCGTGGACCGCCATTGGTAAGGCCGTCGCAATTGACGAAACCGAGGGCTTCACGAAGGTTATCAAGGGCAAGTATGACGAGATTATCGGTGCCCACATCATCGGCCCCGACGCCACCAATCTCATCTCCGAGTTCTCAGTAGCTATGCGTGGCGAGTTGACCGCCAACGAGATTATCGAGACGATTCACCCGCACCCAACGCTGAGCGAGGGCATCCGCGAGGCTGTGCTTGCCGTAGAGGGTCGTCCGGTACACATTCCACCGAAGCGACAGGTTGCGCGAACACACTAGAATGTAGGGGTCTGATGTTTAAAAACCCAAAAAACCCGGAATTTTTTTCTGGTGAGGAGGGGGGGGTTCATAAGA
>CAXUGH010000063.1:12692-14210 GCA_964250365.1 uncultured Ktedonobacteraceae bacterium | reverse complement strand
CCCCAACCCCCGGGCTTTTTTTTCGCGCGGGGGGGGGGTCTTAAAAAACCACACCCCTACATTTTTTCTTAGACAAACCCCAAAACATAGTGAAAAGCTATTGACTTAGAGGACTCTAAGTTCTTTATACTAGGGATATGTTACGTAACATGATTGCTCAACCAGAAACAACACTAACCATCAAGCAAATGGCTACCCAGAGCGGCTTGAGCGAATACACACTGCGCTACTACGAGAAGGTCGGGCTTATCAAGCCGATTCCGCGCGACAGGAGCAGTGGTCATCGACGCTATAGTACAGATACGGTAGATATAGTGATGGCACTTTCTTGTTTGCGTGCAAGTGGCCTTTCCCTAGAAGACATGCGGACATACTTGAGGTTGCGGAAACGGGGTGTTGAAGCAGCGGCAGAGCAAAAAGCACTGTTTTTGGCTCACGCTGAGGAAGTAGAGGAGGAAATCCGTAGGCTCAAAGTGCGGCAACGCTATTTGGATGGCAAGGTTGCATACTGGGATGCGCTTATGAATGGCGATGGAGAACTGGCAAAACAGATTGCTGCTCAGAACTTGGAGATCGCCAAAGAGCTACAATAACTCACTACTAAAGAAGGGTTTTACGATGAAGATATGGTTTATTACAGGCACCTCAAAGGGGTTTGGGCGTGTTTGGGCAGAGGCTGCACTGGAACGTGGCGATAAGGTTGTGGCAACCGCGCGTAATCTGGACAGTTTGAAGGCACTTAACGAAAAATACGGGGATAACGTTTTGACGCTGGCTCTGGATGTCAACAATAAAGCTGCCGTGAACGAGGCGGTGAAACAGGCGCACGACTCCTTTGGTCGCCTGGATGTCGTTATCAATAATGCTGGCTACGGTCTCTTTGGTGCCATCGAGGAAGTAAGCGAGCAAGAGGCACGCGATCAATTGGAAACGAACTTGTTCGGGGCACTATGGGTCACGCAGGCAGTACTGCCATACCTACGCGAACAAGGTAGTGGACATATCATCCAGGTCTCAAGCATTGGTGGTGTCAATGCCTTTCCGAACGTTGGCCTGTATCACGCAAGCAAATGGGGGCTTGAGGGGTTTAGCCAAGCACTCAGCCAGGAAGTGCAACCATTTGGCATCAAGGTCACGCTTGTAGAGCCAATTGGCTATGATACTGATTGGAATGGTCCTTCAGCAAAGATTGCCAAGCAACTACCAGCATACGAGCAGGTGCGGGAGGCCACGCGTTCGCGTCGTGGCTCGGCTGTACGTGGCAAGCCAGAGGCAACCGGAGCGGTCATGCTGAAACTGGTTGATATGGAGCAACCACCACTACGCATGTTCTTCGGCAAGAGCGCGAATGAAATGATTCACGCCGAGTACGAAAAACGCCTCGCGGAGTGGGATAAGTTCAAAGCTCTCAGCGAAGAGGCAACTGGCGAATAAGCAGACAATGAAGCGGGGGCGCCCCGGCCCCGCCGGGGGGGGGGGGGGGGGGGGTTGTGTTGGGGTTGGTTTTGTTAAAATTGT
>CAXUGH010000063.1:10621-12682 GCA_964250365.1 uncultured Ktedonobacteraceae bacterium | reverse complement strand
CCGGACGGGGGTTTGCCTAGCCCCCGCTTCATTGTCTGCTTATGTTAAGGAAAAATGTGTATGCGTGAAAAACCAGCTATTGCAGAGGACGATTTGCAAACCTGTTTACAGAACTCCTACGATATCTCGGTTGCTACGATGAATTTTCTGCCATTAGGACTCGACACTTATGCGGGTGTATATCGAGTCACGACAAGAGATGGTGTCTCCTACTTCTTAAAAGCGAAGCGGAGGTCATTTTACGAACCAAGCTGCCTTGTTCCACGTTATCTCAGGGATCAAGGAATTACAGGAGTAGTCGCCCCCATCCCTACAAAAGAGAACAAGTTGTGGACGCAGTTTGGCGAGTGGACGTTATGCCTCTACCCTTTCATTGATGGAGGTACAGATTGGAACATGACAGACAAAAACTGGCACGACCTGGGAATAGTATTCAAGTGCATTCACAGTGTTGCCCTTCCACCTGAAGGTTTTCCATTGATGAAAAGAGAAACGTTCTATCCGACAGAATACAAACATTGGATTTCCTTGTTTGAAACACAACGCTTAAACGCTCAAGGGATGGATGCCGTCCAGAACACGCTTCTCTCTGGTTGGAAAACGCATCAAACGCGTATCCACAAGATTGTTCATTTGATGGAAGAACTGGCGCAGTTTCTACAAGAGCTGACAAAGCCAGAGGTTATCTGTCATGCTGATTTACACCCAGCCAATATCTTACGCGATAGTAGCGGCAATATCTTTGTAATTGATTGGGACGATGTAATGCTCGCCCTCAAAGAGCGAGATTTCATCTTTGTACCTGAGCTAAAAGCAGAGCGAAAGTCATCTACTTTCTTCGAGGGATATGGAGAGACGGAGATTAACAGCCATGCGCTCATGTACTATCGCTGTGAGCGCGTTATCACGGATATAATCGAGTGTGCAAAAGAAGTATTTTTCAGAGATGATCTGGAAGAGGAAACTCGGATAGAAGCGGTACAACTATTCGAGAGTATCCTTTCAGAACATACTAAAGCGTACCCCACATTTGCAGTGCCATTTATTTCATCGAACCTCACATCTCATAACAATAATATGTAGGGGCTGATTTACCTTGATCCGACGATTTCGTAGGGACTAGATTTATCGCAATAACCACAATGCACTCATAAGCCAAAGTTAAGCGGAATATTCAAAACATTCAACAATGCCACTATCGCAGGCGCAATCAAGAGTGCAGGCAGCAGATTTGCCACTTTGATGCGTTGTAAATTAAGAATATTGAGGCCGAGGCCGAGTAGAATAACGCCGCCTGCCGCTGAAAGCTCGATCAGACGCGGCTGCATTGCAAGCGCGAGATGTGGGTCTGAAATGAGCAATGGTTTGATGAGTCCCGCGAGCAGCGATATTGCTCCCTGCACTATTAGCACTGTTGCCGCCGAAAATATCACGCCGCGACCAAGGCTGCTGGCAAAAACAATTGATGAGAAGCCATCGAGAATAGCCTTGATTGCCAGCAAACTGAAGTTGCCTGTGAGACCGTCGTTGATTGATCCCAGGATCGTGAGTGGACCAACGCAGAACTGTAGGCTCGCAATCACAAAGGCGGCGGTGAAATCCTGCTCGGCGTTGGGTCGCTCGACGCGCCTCTTCAACCAATCACCGAGATTGGTAAGGCCACCATCTATATTGATAAGTTCGCCGACAATGCCACCTATGACTAGAGCCAGTAGTGGAATCAGGGCGTTCGCGGTCTTGAGTGCGGAGGACATGCCGATTACCAGCGTCAACAGGCCAATCGAGGCAATCACAATCGCCTTGATGCGTTCTGGTAGGCGGTTTCCAACCAATAAACCAATGACCGAGCCGATAAGGACGGTTGTCGTATTGAGAATTGTGCCGAAGAGGGGTATGTGGAAAGCGAGTGTAGCAAATATCATGCAAGATTTCCTTTTGCTGGAATTGTAGGACTTTACTAGATGTATGAATTTGAGCGTTGACAATGGGGAAACCAGGGCGGGGGGGCGCGGGGCGCCCCCCCCCCCCCAAAACCGTCAGGAGACCGCCCCCCCGGCCGGG
>CAXUGH010000063.1:7017-10611 GCA_964250365.1 uncultured Ktedonobacteraceae bacterium | reverse complement strand
CATAGAGGATGTCCACGAGACGCTCCGTGTATGGGAGGGGCGTTCCCCTTGCGGGCGCCCTTGCCTCACCTCTCGATGTTATTATTCCCTATGCACCCTCGATGCGTTCCAGTTTCGCGCCGAGGCTACGTAGCTTGGTGTCGAGCCGCTCATAGCCACGCTCGATATGCTCAATGCCATACACCTGCGAGGTACCTTCGGCACAGAGGGCGGCAAGAATATAAGAAAAGCCTGCGCGAATGTCGGGAATGAGCAGAGTCGTCCCATGTAGCGGTGTGGGTCCGCGCACCACGCAACTGTGTAGGTATTCCTTCTCACGGAAACGGCATGGCACCTCACCGAGACATTTTGTATAGAGACCAATATGCGCCCCCATGCCCTGTAAAGCGGTAGTGTAGCCAAAACGATCCTCGTAGATGGTCTCATGCACAACCGACATACCATCGGCCTGAGTGAGCAAAATAGTAAAGGGCTGTTGCCAATCGGTCATGAAGCCGGGGTGGACATCCGTTTCCAGAGCAATAGCTGGTGGTGCTTTTTCGCTACCGATAAAGCGAATGCCCTCGTCGTCGATGATGAAGCGTAAGCCCATTTTCGAGAGCGTGTTAAGGAAGGTGATAAGCGTATCCTGCTGGGCATGGCGCAGGTAGACATCGCCTTTCGTCAGGTAGGCGGCAATTGCTAGCGAGACTGCTTCGTTACGGTCGCTGAGTAGCGTATGGCTTGCGCCGTGTAGTCGCGTCACTCCTTCGACGACGATACGGCGGTCAACGCGAATTTCGATAATCGCACCCATCTTTTGCAGCAGCTTAATCAGGTCGATAATCTCTGGTTCCGTCGCGGCATTCTCGATAATCGTCACTCCCTTTGCCAGCGACGCGGTAATCAGGAAATTCTCGGTTGCCATCACGCTTGGAAATGGCAGTTTGATGGTCGCACCATGCAAGCGTTGTGCAACGGTGAAATGATAATAGTTGTCTTGCTCTTCGACCTCGGCTCCCATCTGGCGCAAACCTTCGATGTGAAAATTGAGTGGGCGCGGCCCGATGCGATCTCCCCCTGGTCGTGGAATCGTCACCTCGCCGCAACGATGCAGCAATGGACCAACCGCTAGAATCGCCATACGGTTAAGACCACCAACCTCTACTGAGACAGTAGTATTATGAATGTCTGACGTTTGAATTGTTAGTTTGTGATCGTCCAGGTGCGCTTGAGAGCCAAGTGATTCGCACATCTTGACCGTGAGATCGAAATCGCCGAGCAGAGGCACATTGCGTAACACACATTGGTCGGTTGTTAGTAGTGAAGCGATAACCATTTTCGTAACAGCATTTTTCGCACCACTAATCGCCACCTCTCCATGCAAAGGAACTTGACCTGTGATCAGATAGTATGGTGCCTGTGTATTCATTTAATTTATACTTTCCTTATTTGCTTATTTTTTACAGCGTTGCCCGGAGCCTTTAGCAACCAGCGCAGTGCATGACGACGCGGCGGTGGAGGCAACACATGTTTTTCTCGCGGAACACATCCTTCAGCGTCCTGTTCGTCAAGAACATCCAGAAAGCGATTGACGCTTTGTGCGACGCCCTCCACCATCAAATAACCCGATGGCTTTACAGCATCGCCCACGAGATAAAGGCCGCGCGTCTCCGTTGTCGTTCCCGTGTCTTCTCCTTGCGCGATACGGTTTACAGGCCATTCGCCGCGATACGTGCCCATCGTCAGCACGCGGCAATGCTTGTCGAAGCTTTCGCCAAACATCATCCGCAAATCGGCAAGTGCCAATGCACGCTCCCGTTCGACATCATTGCTTTGAATCACCTGATGGCTAATCAACAGATGCTTTCCAGGTGGTGCCAGACGCGGATCGCTATTCGTCGGTTGCACCATACCCGCAACCCGTTGTGTATCCAGACAATAGAGAATTCCCTTGTGCGGAATCAGCGAGACATCGCTCAAAATGTGGATTTTTAGCCCAACCGCCTCGTGTAGCACTTGTTCATTCTGCTCAGACTTCAATACCTGCGCTTGCGTTACTCTGTGCCCATGCAACAAGCCTTGTGTAGCACGCGGTCCAATATCGCTCACGACTACAGGGGCAGTATAGGTAGTTTCGGTAGTGTTCGCCTTGTCACGAACACACACACCCGTTACTCTACCGTCTTCATGCAGAATTTGCAACACCTCACACGAAAGCTGAAGAATGCTGCCGTGCGTGACTACATGTTGCTCTAGCTCTCGCGTCAAATCGCCACAGCCACCGCGCACAATCGCGGGTGCCCCATAGCGAAACATGTTTTTCGTAATCTCGACTACCTCGGCTACACTCACCTGAGAGAGTTCGAGGCTCAAGGCGAAGCGCGATATGCGCTCGAAAAAAGCGACGAGTTGAGGATTGCGTTTCATGTCAATCTGTTGCGCCAACCATACGTTGTAGGGCAACTGAAGTTCGGAAAGAGGGAGTTTCTGTATAAACATGCGGTAGCCGAGCGCGACCAGCAGCGCGAACTGACGCGGACCGAGAAACTTAAACACGCCGAGAATGCCCCGTGACGTATATTGCTTGCCATGCACATGAAACGAGCCGAAGACATCGGCATCGAAGAAGTGATGAGGTATACGCAAGCGTTGCAACATCTGCGAGAGGACGCCACTACTGCCAAAGGGAACCATATGCACCGCGCCCGTACTCACCTGCACTCCCTGAAACGTCTTCGCGGTGAAGCGTCCGCCACAATGAGGCAGTCGCTCTACCACGAGTACGCGTTTACCTCGTTCCAAAAGTTGAGCGGCACTGAGCAAGCCGCCGAGTCCCGCACCAATAATAATCGCGTCGAATGTTTGTGGAAGGATAGCGTTTGCCGTAATGGGTTGAGCCTCTACCGAATTATACATAAAATTGTCCAAATGCTAGGAATCGAACACGAAGAAACGTACAACATTGACGTAACAGGACGCATCCTGCCACGTCAATGTTGTACGTTTCCTCATACATTTAGCGTTGGTCATCACCAAGCAGACCGCGTAACAGGCTGTTACACTCGTACATAGTGTTGAGAACGTTTTGATGAATCTGGAAAATCTTGTTGAGTTCACGCGCCTTACGAGCAAGCTTGGTCACATACTCGATGTCGCGTGGATTGTTCATGACATCCTCCATCAATTGCGACAGGTCAGCCCATGCAAGTGCCTCGCGGCTACGTGCGACATCAGCAATGGTGTTATCCATGCGGTCCATTACGCGTCGTACACCGCTTCGTAGCTGGTTGGTTGTCTGCGCGATCTCCGCATCATGATTGTGCAATGCGTCCTGCGTCTGGTTAATCTGCTCTTGCAGTGCCATCACCTGTCCATCGAGTGCGGACATAGCTGCCATCAATGCCGTCATGTCGGGAAGCGAAGGCTGCGAGATGCCGGTAAGTCGGCTAAAGGTGACATTGCTCGTTTGTGAAGCCTGCGCGACAGAACTTGTTGCAGGCGATTGCGATTCGATAACTGGTGTCTCTCCATCGGGTGCCGACGTGTCGGCAGTGGGTGACTGCTCTTGCTGTGCATCGTTCGACATTGAGTCTGTATAGGTTGATGCAACCG
>CAXUGH010000063.1:0-6917 GCA_964250365.1 uncultured Ktedonobacteraceae bacterium | reverse complement strand
GGGTCTTCGCGGGTACGATAGGTCATTTCCGCAGGTGGGTTGACCGCGATGGTTGGCAAATCTTCCACGCTAGGAGAGGATGGTGAGCCAAAGGGACGGAAGAGCAACTCATGCTCGCCGATGCCGATATGATCGCCTTCTTGCAGAACTCTCGGTACCAATTCTTCTATCTGTTGCCCGTTGATAAAGGTGCCGTTGGCACTGCGCTCGTCACGTAGCACGTAGTTTCCATTTTCATAACGCACAGTTGCATGGCGGCGCGAGGTCAGCTTATCCTTCGAGAGCAGAATATCGCTTCCTGGCGCACGTCCAATCGTAATCTCGAATTTATCGAGCGGGTATTCCTGTATTATCGAGCCATCGTCGGCACGTAAAACGAAGCGAGCAGGGTTTTCGATACGATCCATTGTCGCAACTGATCCCGAACGTTGCGTTAGCGGTTCTACAGCAGCAGGTTCCGCGATAGTTGAGTCACTTGCATTTTGAGCAGGAGACCATGCGTCAGCCGTAGAGCCTGCTGCTGCTGTGCCAGCAGAATCTTGCACCCCATTCCACTCTTCGGGAGATGCCTGGGTATGATCGTCTCCTCCCTGAGCCTGAGCAGGCAAAGGAGACGCGACAAGCCGATTGCCACAATTCAGGCAGAAGTTATCACCTTCCCGCGTATCTGCTCCACAATAAGGACACTTATCCATGTAATTTCCTCCATCCAATAGCGACGCACGTACCAGGCAGTGGACGTGCAAGCACAAAACTTGTTTTTCATTATATCAAAATCAACCGTAAAAGGTGACTGTCATGCGTATGTCAATCAAAAGAACTACGATGTGTAACTATTCTCCCCAATGTATAACGAACAGGTTTCTACTATAGTACCATAGTCACGCTAGATAGGGAGGATGTCCTCCTGCTTTACGATGCTGGCTCCCATTCGACATTCGGTTGGAGCGCATTGAACATTTGTTGCAGCGATGAAGTTGTGCCACGCGCCGATAGGACGATGTTGGTTGAGCTATGTACGCCTGTGCAAAGTTGCACTGGGACGGCGGTTGGACCAGGAGTAGGTGTGCTACTCTTCGTGCCTGAATTACTACTTGATGGGCTACACTGAAATGCTGAGGTTTGGGCGGCGAGTGGTGCCTCGGATAGACTAAAGGCGTCGTGGTTGGGCAAGACATAGCCAATGGTGAAGATTCCGCCAAAGATGGGATCGTGAATTGTTCCCGACGCACTGATGAGACATGACCCTTGTGGCAACGTTCGCGGCAAAAACACGGTAAAACCTAGATTCGGCTGAACCTGCTGCCAATCGGCGATTGTCTTTGGTGTTGCCACTGGCGTGGCAGGCGTTGCACCGGGAGTCGGTGTACCTGTTTTGGTCGCACCCTCATCACGAAATACCTGTACAGGCTTTCCGCACCAATGCAGTTTTGCCAGCGCAACTGGCGGTGCAGGAGCCGTTGCAGTAGCTGTTGCTGTGACGGTGGGCTTGGTATTTGAATCTGAACATCCGATGAGCAGAAGACCGAAAGAAAGCAACACACAAACCGAAAAAAACATGCGTATAGGTAATTTGCTCTTGTTGAATTGATATTGGAAAGAATAACGTTTCCATAATAAAGGAAGACGCGAAAACATTGAAAGCTCCTTCAGCGACGCCAACATATATTTATAGTAAGAGATAGATACTATTACAAACGTATAGAAGCCTCAGATGTTTCGCTGAGAATACTCCACTCGAAAATAGTCCCAACAGTACGTCTGTTACGCTAAGGTTCTGGTGTGCGTGGAACAGTAGGGCGTGTCGATCTCACCCCCAAAAGTAACTCTTTACAGCGTTTTGATTTGATGTTACTATTACAATCCGCCAGCAAGTATAGCTATTGGGAGCATTTTTTATTTTTTATGTATCTATGTGTCTTCTCGTAGTGATAGAGCAACTCTAATTATTGTTAAGGGGAGGGAAGTGTGTGAATGCAAAGCAGATTTGGCAAAGTGCAATCGAACGCTTGCAGACGAAAATAACACCCGCCGCATTTACAACATGGTTTCAAGGCACGTCGGCACACTCTTTTCAAGATGGTGTCTTCATTGTCTATGTCCCCACGACCTTTGCGAAGGCACATCTGGAGAACCGCTTTCTTGACTCGATTCGCTCTATCCTAACAGAGATTACTGGCGAGAAGGTAGACATTCAATTTGTCGTTGCTAAGAATACAACGCCACTATCCGATCAGTCGTCAGACGAGACGCCGTTACGAGGAAGACGCCCATACAGACCAGGGCGAAGTCGTCCCTCTGCAGAACAACGCGAAAAGCGCATCGCCGATGTTGCCGCCGCTGCTGCGATGAATTCATTGGCAACGACAACGGCCTTCCCTAGTGCCCGACGCAGGAATGAGCCAGCATCAATCCCTCCTACGCCGCCATCATCTCCTCTACCAGAGCCGATACGCGACGCCTATAGTCTCGCACAGGAGCAACCTGAACCCAGCGTGTATATCGGCAGACCCAGCGACAAACCAAACATTCCTCTGCCCTTACCAGAAGGATTGCTGAATCCGCGCTACACCTTCGATGCCTTCATTGTGGGCAAATCGAATCAGCTCGCATACGCAACCTCAAAAGCTGTATCGGAAAATCCTGGTAGCGTGTACAATCCACTCTTTCTTTATGGAGGCGTAGGACTAGGCAAGACGCATATGCTACATGCGGTTGGGCATGCAGGCGAGTCGGCGAACTTAAACGTGCTGTACGTGACATCGGAGAAATTTACCAACGAAATCATCAATGCCATTCGCTATCAGAAAACAGATGAGTTTCGCGCGAAGTATCGCCAGATCGACATTTTACTGGTTGACGACATTCAATTTATCGCGGGCAAAGAATCGACGGAGGAAGAGTTTTTCCATACCTTCAATTTTCTGCATAGCGCGAACAAGCAAATCGTTGTCACCAGTGATCGTCCACCCAAGGCCATTCACAGTTTGCAAGATAGGCTACGCTCTCGCTTTGAGTGGGGACTACTAGTGGATGTGCAGCCGCCAGAATATGAGCATCGCATGGCGATTTTGCGCTCGAAGAGTGATTCGCTGCATTTTGTCGTGCCATCCTCGGTCATTGAATACATTGCACGCCCAACATATAGCAGCGTGCGCGAATTGGAAGGTGCCCTCAATCGCGTCATTGCCTACGCGACGCTGCACGATGTGCCGCTCTCTGTCAACGTCGCGGCAAAGGCACTCGAACATCTCTACCATGAACCGAAATCTTCTCCGAACGCCTCTAAGCTCTCAGTCTCAGAGGTGCTAGACGGCGTGTGTCACTACTACAACGTTGCACGCGAACGTGTTGTGGGTAAGCAGCGTGACCGCGAAATCGCATGGCCTCGTCAGGTCGCAATGTATTTGATGCGCGAAGAGACCACCGCATCGCTCTTCCAGATTGGTGCCGAGCTAGGCGGACGCGACCACACCACCATCATGCACGGCTGGGAGAAGGTCCAGGCAGAAGCCGCTAAGAATGACCGTATCCGTCACGAAATAGCGGCCGTCCTGGAATCGATTCGCCAACACTAACATTTTATCGAGAGAAACCTTCATTATTGCCGTATCGTACAATTCATAGGGAAACCTTAAAGGTTTCCCTATGAATTGTACGATACGGCAATAATGAATTGTGACCCTATAGAGGAGTTTTTTCATGTCCATGCAGCAACAACCTGCCGACTACGATTTGTTGGCAGTTTTTTCTGATGAAGCAAACGCAGAGGCCGCGACGACAAAGCTACGCAGTGCTGGCTTCAACGATGAAGAGATATTCCGTGTAACCCCTGGTAGCGGCGGCGAGTTCCGTGAACATGGACCAAACGTCAATCGGCGCGATGTGTTCCTGCAAACACAGCGTCGAGGACCAAATCCGCTACTCATTCTCTTTCTGGCAATCGCGTTGGGCATCGCCTTTGGTGGCGGCGTCTTCGTCATCGCCTTGATTCTCGTTGCCATCCACATTCTCTTCTTTGCATTGCCAACAGACCTTCTCATTGGAGGCATTGGCGCGTTAGTTGGCATTATCGTGGGAGCCGTTACTGGCATTCGACGCGGTGGGCGCACAATAGGCGATATTGGACAGGATATGTCGAAGGTCAATACGCCTAATAGGGTTGTGCCTGCTCCAGCAGGTACACGTAACGCCGTTGCGGTACGCTTGCCCGACTCCGAGAATATCAGCCGCAAGTCACGCGCCCGTGCAATCCTGATACAGAATGGCGGCAAAATTGACCGCACAGTTGGACGCGACGCATGAGATAAGACGAAAGAGTGAGAGACTAGAAAAAAGCGAAACATTTCTGTACAATAGATTTGGCACTATTGTTACTAACTGATCCGAGGAGAGATGGATTCGCTATGTCTCAGTACAATTCTACAACACCCGATGTTGAAGTGCAGCCAGAAGAGGTTACAAAAAATCTCACGCGGCTCCTGCCGCCCTATAAGGTTATCCTCTTTGATGATGACTACAACGAGATGAATTATGTGGTCTTCGCCCTCACGCATGCAGTCACTCATCTCTCACAACACGAGGCCGAAGACATTATGCTTACCGCGCACCTCAATGGCAATGCAATTGTCGCGGTGTGCCCGAAAGAGATTGCCGAGTACTACCAGGAACGCTTGCTCAGTTATGGCTTGACGGCAACGATAGAGCCAGAATAACATTCTCCCCTCACTTGCCGCAGGCGGCGAGTGAGGGGAGAATGTTATTCAGAAATCGAGAATTGTAACCGAAAGTAAATATATACGTATTATATAGTGAGCACTCCCTTACCATAAGGGGGTGCCTTTATGCTATATAATAATATGTAACAATTTCCAGTGTTACCAGACACTTTTACCATTGACGTTTATATGATAAAAGGTTACACTTCATGCAAGCAAGTACTGAGAGTAGTGCCACAAAAAAGCTTGCGTGTTACGTCGTATGACTAAGGGTGTTTGTTGATACTGTTATTCATAACTCCGCTCAGGAGGGGAGAAACTAATGGTTCACCTATGGGGTTCCAAAACCAAGGAAGATGTAGATTTAAGTAAATCGGCTCTGGGAGAAAATGCTGCTGGAGATATCGTCGTCGTTGTTGGCGGCGAGAAGGTTGATATGAATCTGATTCACCTCGGCTGTCAGATGGCAAAAGGAGCCAAACGTAAGGTACACCTCGTCTACGTTGTCGAAGTTCCACGCGCACAACCGCTCAATGCGGTGCTACCCAAAGAGTCTGAACGCGCCGATAAACTGCTCAATGGCGCGATGGCTATTGCCAGCAAAGTAGGCTGTGAGGCTGTTGCTGAGGTGGTGCAGGCACGCGATGCAGGCCCTGCAATTGTCGAAGAGGCACGCGATCATCACTGTGCCGCCATCTTTCTGGGTATTGTCCGTAACGGCAAAAATACGCAGCATGATCTAGGTAAGACAATTCCCTACGTCTTGACTCATGCCTGCTGTCGCGTATTGCTCGTCCAGGACCCATGTCCACAAGATGTTATAGAATAATAACATGCGTTTGATGGAAAGCCTACGCGCCACTGGCTGGTAGGCTCATTCCTAACAAACAGAGACCGTATACATCAATAAACATCTCGTATCAGCGTATTGCTCAAATACGGTGAGGAAAAGGTCGTCTTTTCCCCTGCGTGCTTGCCAGGGACGGGAAAGAGACGCGCCGAGAGCGGCTTATACCAGCGCAAGGCGAGCGTGGCGACATCCAGCAATAGCCGTGCGAGAGACTCGGTAGCCATATCGCCGGGAAGTGGAATAGTATCCAGACCAGTTCCACATACGGCTGAATAGAGCAATAATTGATGTACAGATAACGAGCTTTCTTCCCACCTCTGTCCCAGCACGACATCCTCCAACACAGGCAGCATAATTCCGTTATAGCCGCACGTCGGTAACTCTGTGCTTTTCAAAGCCGACGTGAGTGCCGCGACCACAGCAAGTGTGCCAGAGGAGCCAAGAGGAGCATCGCTGTACTGCTCGATAGCAGCAACAATGCTATCGTTCGCAAGCGGCGCGGGCGAGAGGTCAATGCCTCCAAAGGCAATTCCTCGCGCCGCCGCTATTTCCTGTCCCAACGCAACAATCGGTGTCGCCTGTGCGAGTAGTGCTATTCGCACCTGCTCGGTTAGCTGTAGAAGCGATGCAGGAACACCAGCAAGAGCATCGCGCACAATTCCCACTCCCTGCAAACCCAGCACGAGACTTGTCGCGCCACTGTGATACGCCGAAGGAAAAAACGGACAACCAGCTTCAACGCAAGCCAGCATAGCAAAACGGAAATTGCCAAACCCTTCCTCTGTCTCTCGTGCCAGACGTTGCATTACGTTTGCAATCGGCATAGCCGCCGCCTCACGCATCCCATGCTCTGCACTGGCAAGCTGCGCCGTCATATTCAGCGCGGAAGTACTTGCCAAGATATCAACGACCTCTTCGATATGCTCCAACGGCTCCGTTGGTTGTGCCACCTGTACCGTTCCTAGCGAGCAAAAGCTAAGCTCTACATCATCGAGCATCTTCTGCAAGTCATGTGCATAGGCAAGACGACGAGCCGCCGACCAATCCCCAATATCATCAAACAACGGACGCATCGAGAGGCGCAGCGTTTGCACCTCATAACCAACATCGGTAAAACGCGTATGAGCGTCACGTAATATAGCATTGGCTTGCGCGATGGTCGTGGCTGAAATAGGGTGAGCGTCCTCGATACCAAGCGTGAGAGTACGTATGGGCGGGTTTGTTTGCATAGAGCATTTCCTTTTTTTGTATGGTGTGTAAGAAAGCATTCGTAAGGGTTGAGACTCAAAGATTGCCGATTTCATTGGTTGGTTCTGGTGGGGGGGTGTGATAGGCAACGCCAGAACAGA
>CAXUGH010000062.1:677-20652 GCA_964250365.1 uncultured Ktedonobacteraceae bacterium | reverse complement strand
TCCGTATATGGTAGGGGCGTCCCCTTGCGGGCACCCTGATTTCTCTCCGCATTCTCTATAGAAAGGTTGTTACTTTTTTTATGAAAAAGTACTCTATAGCACTTTCGGAAACTTCCTTGCATCCTATGATGACATTGAGGCGGCTCTATGAGCAGTTTCTTACGAACCGCTACCTGCGGCACAATATGTTATTGCTCATCACGAACGTACTGGCGGGAGCCTTTTCCTATCTTTTGCATCCCTTTCTTGGGCACGTAATGAGTATTCAGGACTATGGACAAGTTGCAACATTCATTTCTCTTACGCTCGTTCTCAGTACGCCAACGCAAATCATCGCAACCGTTGCAGCAAAGTATGCTTCGTCATTATCTACAGTTGAGCAGCACGCTCAACTCAACGATTTTATTCGACGTTTGACGGGAATTTTGCTCGTTGCTGGTGCTGTAACAACTGTAGCATTCGTTGCTCTCAGCAGTTCTATCACCTTTTTCTTTCATCTCAATTCGCCGCAGGAAATGCTATTTCTTAGCCTCATCTTTCTCATTTCGTTTTCGGCTCCCCTCAATCAAGGTGTGTTGCAGGGAGTACAATTCTTTGGTTGGTATGCTGCTCTCTCACTGCTCACCGCCTTTTTGCGTATGATACTTGCGGTTATCCTTGTATTTATCGGTCTCGGCGTCAATGGTGCGATAATTGGTATCGTGTTAAGTGCGATACTCACCTACCTCACCAGCTTTTTCCCACTACGAAAATTTCTACAGGGGCCGCGCACACACGTAGGTTCGTTGCGTTCACTCTGGTTCTATTCAATTCTCACGGCGGTAGCCGCCACCGGTATTGTCGCTCTCTACAGCATCGACACTGTGCTGGCAAAACATTTCCTAAGTGGTGCAGATGCAGGACTTTATGCGGCACTAGCAACGATGGGTAGAACAGGCTTATTCGTTACCAATAGCGTTGCCATCATTATGTTTCCGCGCGTCGTGGCTCTGCATGAGCGAGGAGAGTCGCACACATCCGTTGTCGTTCAAGCATTACTCGGTGTTCTGGCACTTTCGGTTGTGGTGGAGGGCGCTTTCTTTCTAGCACCTTCACTTCTCACGAGACTACTATTTGGGCAAACTTTTATGCCGATTGCTGGACTCCTACCTCTCTACGGATTAGCGATGCTGATACTGGCCTTCGCGCAGGTTTTAGCAATGTATTTCCTTGCTATTAGCAATCGTCTCTTCGTGGGAGTGATTTTCCTAGCATGTGCCTTGCAAGTTCTGCTCATTGTCTGGTATCACGCTACCATTTTCCAGGTAGTCAAGGCTGTCCTTATCTCTAATGTAGCACTCACATTTGGGCTGTTAGGAGTATGGCTGTTAGTGTATCGCAAAGATAAAGTACGAAAGAGAACAACATGATAAAACAGCCACAGGTACAAACTTCGACGCGAAAAAAAATGAGCCGAAGGCAATTTCTTTTCGCGCTTGGCCTCTCTCTCGCGGCAACTATAGATGCGGTTGCAATTATCATTCACAATTTTCAGTCCGGTCAGCCAAAAGCGAAACAACCTGATTCGATAGCTAGAACAGGGTTTGGCTCCGGGGCGTATGGATCGGGAACTTATGGTAGGTAGGAAGAGTTAAGAACATATGGCAAGATTACCAGTCCCTGGCAAAGACGACGGACACTGGGGAACGATACTCAATAGTTTTTTACAGGTTGGACATAACGATAACGGAACGCTCAAAGGCGTCCAACCTGCTTACAACGTTAAAGATTATGGAGCGGTGGGTGATGGTCGTGCGGATGATACACAGGCATTCGCTAGAGCTATCTCCGCTATTCCTGCTGCTGGCGGTCTTCTCTATATACCTTCAGGCATCTATAACGTGTCGGCTATAAATCTGAAGAATCGCAGTGATCTCTCCATTATGGGTAGTGGCACAGCCAGCGTTATTGCTCCTACCAAGAACAATAGAGGGTTTGTGTATAGCGGTTGTACGCGTTGTCATCTAGGGAATCTTAGAATCGATGGGAGCATTCACGGAGGAGCAATCGGTATTGCAATAGCTGGCAATTTTGATGCAAAGTTGTTCAATATTGTGATTAACGATCTAAACGGTGATGGGATTTATGTCGACGGCGATGATCCAGCAGGCACCGAGATAGAGATATACGATGTGACATGCCGCAACAATGGCGGCTACGGCTATCACTACACACGCACCAATAATATCGACACAGGTGGAATGTACCTGACGAACTTTCGGTCATTGTATAATACGCAAGGAAATGGCGGTATAAAGATTGAGTCGCTCAACTCCTCGACAAGCTCTGTCTTTCACGTCTTAATAAATGCTGTTGCCGACAACTATCATTCAACGGCGGTTCATCTCCATAATGTTGCTCATTGCCGTTTCTCGCGTGTGTGGGCTGCTGGCAGTACAGATGGCAGTATATTTGTGATGGATGGCAACAGTTACTTGCTAGAAATCGACGGCGGCTACTTCATCAACCAAAGCGAGAAAGGCTACAATCTTGCGATTAACGATGCGGTGCGTGGTGTCATGATGGATAATATCGACTTTGACGGTTCTCCTGTCGCGCACATGCATATCGGCAGTAACGGTGCCAATTTCTTTTTAGACCAATATCAAATATTTGGTTCAGCTCCCTTAACCGACACGCCAATCAACCTGTATAAACGTGCTGATTTTATGATGCAGCGCGGT
This sequence comes from uncultured Ktedonobacteraceae bacterium, assembly GCA_964250365.1. Lineage (GTDB taxonomy): Bacteria > Chloroflexota > Ktedonobacteria > Ktedonobacterales > Ktedonobacteraceae > JBBQVS01. Next base: position 17,929 of record CAXUGH010000062.1, on the reverse strand, counting down.
CCGGTAGTATTTGAAACAGACAGTATGGGAGGTGCTTCTAGCACAATCGGTATCGACGATATCAGAAATCCGGGTCAACAGAAGTGGCTCAGAAACGCCAATGGCGTCTTTCAAATTCTCAATACTGCCTTCAATGCCGGTCTTTTAGAGGTACAGGACAATGGTCAATTTCGTTGGAATGGTGGAGCATGGATCACCAAGCATCTCTCTGGCACCGCATCATGGCTTCCAGAGATGATTTCGCCAAGTAGTCAGGCTAATACAACAGTGATGGTGACAGGAGCAGTAGTGGGAGATACGGTAGCGGTGGGTTTTTCAGTTGCTTTAGCGGCTGGTATGCTCATCTCTGGAGCGGTGACGAGTCTCAATACGGTGACGGTGACAATCTATAACGCTACAGATACACCTCTGACACTTCAGCGCGGCAACCTTCGAGCAGATGTCTGGCAGCATTAAGACACGCTTGCGCTATTCGTGGCAGGAGGACTCTGGTGGCTCAGTGTCGGCAAGGTAGCGTTCTCCGAACTCTTGCATGGCCTTGACGATATCAATGAGGGCGTACCCTTTTTCGGTAAGCTGGTATTCGACGCGTGGGGGAATTTCGGCGTAGGCTTTGCGCTCGACGAATTTGACCGCCTCAAGCATCTTGAGTCGTTGCGAGAGCGTCTTGGGGCTAACACTGCCCAGGGCGTCCAGGAGTTCGCCAAAGCGTCGCGTGCCGCTCATCAGATTATAGACAATCATCAATGTCCACGTATCCCCGATGAGTTGCAGTGTGCGGCTCATGGTCTGGCTCATTTCAGCATGGCAATCGTGTTTTTCATTTGTTGTGTGAGATGGTTGCTCTGGTGTAATCATATCTATAAGTATACCATATTTGGCTTCTCAAGGCGATTTGACAAAACACTACTTTCCTCCGTATCATTTCTTTCATAAGGAAAATACTCTATTCCTTTTTTGTTTTTTTGGAGGAGTTACGCATGACACAAGCAAAGATGGTCAAGTTTCCCTTTGGCACGGAGCAACGACCTGCTTACCTCGCACGTCCCGAAGGCGATGGACCGTTTCCCGCCGTCCTGGTCATTCACGAAATATTCGGCCTCAACGACAATATCAAGAATATCACCGAACGCTTCGCCAACGAAGGCTATGTCGCCCTTGCAATTGACCTGTTTGGAGAACGCAACCGCGCCGTCTGCATCTTCAACCTTATACGTAGTCAACTGTTCAGTCCGCTCGAAAACGGCAACGTTCGCGAATTGAAGAGTGCCTTGACCTACTTAGGTACACAGTCCGGGGTAGACGCTGCGCGAGTTGGGGCGGTCGGCTACTGCCTAGGGGGGGGTCTCGCCATTGCATGGGCCTGTACCGACAACCGTTTACAGGCTATCGCACCCTATTATGGTGCCAATCCGCGTCCATTAGAGGCGGTCAAGCGTTCCTGTCCCGTCGTCGGCTCCTATCCCGACAAAGATTTCACGACGGAGGCCGGGCACAAGCTGGACGTGGAACTCAGCAAAGATAACATCGTCCACGACATCAAAATCTACCCGAATACACGACACTCCTTTTTCAATGACACAGGGCGAACGTATAATGCTGAGGCCGCTCAAGATTCGTGGGGGCGCGTGCTGGCGTTCTTTGGCGAGCATCTCGCCTGAGATACGCGAAAATCCTGTAGGGGCCATAATTCATTACGCCCTGTGAGTGAGCAATGCACTATGTGGGCGAGGGTTGAGGAACGTGTTCAATAGATGGTAAACGGGATCAACGGGCGCGAGGGCGTAATGAATTATGGCCCCTACAGATGACGATTATTTCGTTAACCCACATCATCAATATGCACCGCCTCTTCCTTGCGACCAACAAGAGTAGTGAGCGACCAAATAGCGGAAAATGTTTCGTCGTATAGCTCGGCGATGACTGTGCGCTTGAGGCATGCGAATGCTGCCTTGCTGCATATTCGTCGCAGAAATTGTTCGGCGAGAGAGAGCAACGGTTCAAGTTGTGACAAAAGAGTGGTATACGCTAGCGTCTGTGCCGATAAAGCGATGGGCGTTACCGACGATTTCACCTCGCGCCAACCACTGTTAGAGGCTAATGCTTCGATACCTGTAGGAAGTTTTGGGGTACCGCCGATGTCGGCAATGGCTTGTTGGAGCAGTTCAAATAAGTGCTGGCATGCTGTACTAGACGTAACAGGATAGTCGCACTCGGTCAAAATAACATATCCACCAGGACGACAGAGATGTAGCAATCCCGCGAGCAACGTAGGCCATTGACGCATCGCGGTAGCCTCTTTTATGAAACGCGCATGAACAATATCAAAACAGGCGTCGAGGCGTGGCGAGAGTGCATGCATGTTCCCAACAGCAAACAGGACATCATTTCTATTCGATATCGAGGCACTGCTACGGGCATAACGTATCATAGCAGGATCGCTATCAACGCCAAAGAAGGAAATATCACGGTAGTTGTGCGCCATATCGAGAACCCAACTACCGGAACCACATGCGACATCCAACACATGCTCTACGGTATCAAGCGGCACAAAGTCTGAGAGATGCATTGGCGCGAACGATGCCAAAAATGTATGTAGACTCAGCCAGAATGCAAGCGAAGGCGTATGAGGCACGGAAGCGAGAGAACTCTCTTTCCGGCCTCCTAATACATATTTCATGACAGATGCCTTTCTCGTGTACCTAGCCAACAATCTTGATATAGGCATCAACCAGAATCTTGTTTGCCTCAGTCTCGCCAACCTCTGCCGCAAGAGCCTCTTTATGCTCCCATGCGCGGCGTAGTCTCGCATCAATAAAGGAGTGTTGCGCGGTCATTGCGTAGCCGTTCATGCCGCGCTGTGCCGCCTCGATCTCCATATCAATTTGCCTTCGCAAACGTGCGACCTCACTGGTGTTTTCTGAATCACTCATGTTCGTTATCCTTTCTACTTGTAACTATCGGCATCATGCTTCCTTTTGCATTGCGTCCTGTACTATCGAGTGTACGCAAAATGTTTGTGTTATAGAATAGAATTTATAATGAAACTCTTTCGTAATTTATTAAGGAACTTGGACTTTCCTGTATGTGTTCTGCATTTCTCACTCAGGCAAGAACTTTTTTCTGCATTTGTTCTGCATTTCGACATTGAAGAGCGTTTTTCCTTGACCTTGACACGGAGAAAGCGTATAAAGAGAGGGATGAAGTCGCAACACTGCGGAGGAAAGAATGTGGCACTCAACATCAAGCTAAAGCAAGCGCGGCTACGTAAGCACTGGACGCTTGCACGAGCGAGCGAGGAGATTGGTGTACATATCACCACCTATAATGGATGGGAGTTAGGGAATCATATCCCACATGTGACAACACTTGACCTGCTTTGCCAAGCATTCCAGGCATCAGCAGAAGAGTTAGGTTTTGCCGAGCTATCTAGCAATGAACAAGTATCTCCTGAACCTACCGAGACAGAAACAGTGTCACCGCTTTCCGAGATCGTTATACAAGAAGACGGGCAGATGTTGTATGATACGTTGGAAGTGAGGGTGTTAAGTTCCATATTCGCATGGAGACCACAACAGGGAACGTATGCGGCTCTCCAACACATGGTCCAGCAAGAGATCGGGAGATTCGACACAATGCTACAGCCACAGCACAATCACGATATCCAGGTATCACGTCGTCAAGCACTCAATGTCATCGCCAAACTCCCTATTGGACTGCTTGGCTTGACAACATTAGACGATATCAAACGCCTACCACACAAAAAGATTTTATCCTCATGCGCCGCAAGCTTGTCAGCATGTCGAGAATTATATAACAATGGCGAAGTGCAAGTGGTCAAAGATATATTGTCACAATATCTTCCGAGTCTGGTCAAACTCGCCGAATATCCTTCCAAATATCAACGCGATGCCGCTTACTTCGCCGCTCAAGCATACTTGATTATGACGTATCTTGCAGAACATCAACGCTCATTAGACGCAATGGAATCATACTGTCATGAAGCCTATAAACATGGACAAATTGCAAATAATGTAGATATTCAAGTAATGGCACTTGCGCGGCTCGCTGTGAAATTTGATTTTGAAAGTCGCTGGCGTAAGACGCTTCAAACGTATCAAAAAGCACTTTCGATAAGCAATGGAGCATCTCCACTATATCAAAGTCGCATGTATGCAGGATTAGCAGCCGCGCATTCCTACTGCTTTGAGCAAAAAGAGGCATTGCACTTCATCAGCAAGGCGCAAGAAACATTTTCTCTTGCTGATGAGAAAACCTCGCTCCTTTATGCAGCGGGATCAAACCATCATGCACTTATGCTTTGGAGCGGTCTAGTTTATAAGCACGTCAACCAGCCTGATGCTGCTTGGAAGTCGTTCACACAGATTGGAACGTTGGAGAAGACACCAAAGATTCCTGAATGGAACCGCATCGAGTTCGTAAATTACGCCGCATCGGTTGCAATTCGGCAGAAGGATTTGGAAAAGAGTTGCGTCTATCTGGAAAACGCGGGTAAGGCGGCACTGGCAATAGGGCATGGACAACGGTATATCGAAACCTGCGATACTTACAAGGAATTGCAGGTGCTATGGGGCAATGAGCCGAGGGTGATGGCGTTGCAAGATTTGTTCAGTCAGAGGTAAAGATTTCGTTGCTTATATAGCAGAGTCGAATAATTTTTGAGAACGATGAAAGGAGCCTTCAATGGAAACAGTATATTCTTCCCTTCCAGTACGCCCATTTAGTTTACTGTTCGCACAGAACGTCACGCCTACTCGTGCTGGTGACGAGACTGTTGGTGCTGAGACTGAAACGCAAACAAGTAGGGATGGTATCGTAAAAACCGATTCTGAGGAAGATGCAGATACCGACTAAATGTACAATGTACTCATCTTAACTCGACCAGATGATAAACATATGCCGCCTGTCGCTGAAGAAATTCGTCGTAGAGGTAGGGAAGTTGTTTGCTTCAATCTTGCGGATTTTCCTGAAGAGATAGCTATGGAAGCCAAATTTGAAATGCTTCACGAAGGTTGGTCGAGCGTACTCAGCTATCAGCAACAGCACATTCCTCTGGATTCACTTGTAAGCGTTTGGCGACGAAGGCCGACGCCCTATAAAGCTTCACAGGAATATCCTCTTGGCGAAAGAACATTTATTGAAGAGGAGGCAGATAGAGCCTTTCTTGGCGTACTCGATAGCCTTACATATCAAGATACATTATGGGTAAGCCGTACTCATAGCGTTCGGAGAGCAGACCTGAAAGCACTGCAACTTGCAGTAGCACAACAGGTTGGCTTGCGTGTTCCTCGCACCTTGATTACCAACAGTTCCCATGCCATTCAAGAATTTTATGCTACTTGTAAGGGAAATGTCATTCTCAAATCTGTTTCAAGAGGAACGATAGAAAATGAGGACTCACAGATAGGGAGTTTCATCTACACAAGCAAAATAGAGCAGCAACATCTGGTCAATCTTGAAGGTGTGCATGTCACTGCCCATCTCCTGCAGGAACATATCCCGAAGAAATTTGAAGTACGAGTTGTGGTCATTGGGAGGCAAATATTTGCTGCTGAAATTCACTCGCCACACTTAGATTTCCGTCAAGAATATCATACTATTACATATGAAGTTCATCAGCTTCCAGAAGACATTCAGAAAAAGGTTCTAAATCTTGTACGTCAGTTTGATTTGCAATTTTCTTCAATGGATATGCTCGTGACACATGAAGGCGAATACGTCTTCCTTGACTTAAACCCGAATGGTCAATTTATGTGGCTACAGCATCACCTTCTTGATCGTTTGCCTTTGAAAGAAGCTATGGCGGATTTACTTGTCTATCCAAAGGACTATTACTTATGACCAGCACACAGCATCAGCAATCTACAATTTCTCTTCTCTCTGAACGATTACGTCGGGAACTTGTTACATCGCTTACACAATCAGAGGCTATTCGCTCTCTTTTAGTGCAACACGCGTTTTTGGCGGTTCCACGAGAAGCGTTTGTGCCGTTCTTTTATGTAGAAGACGAAACGAGCCGAAAAATGGCATGGTTGACAGTCTATGCAGATTCAACGGCACCTGATGCGTATTTGGCAAAGGTCTATCAGAATGAACCTCTGGTCACAAAAATTGATGAGCGCGGTTGGCCTATCAGTTCAAGCTCTCAACCCTCCGCAATGGCAAAGATGCTCGAAGCTCTTGATGTGAAGCCAGGACAGCGCGTCCTCGAAATAGGAACAGGGTCGGGTTATAACGCCGCCCTTCTTATTGCTCTCACAGACAACGCTCAGAATGTCGTAACCATTGAGCAGGATGAGATTCTTGCGACACAAGCTAGGCAAGCATTGAAGCACGTTACTGGCTCAGAGGTCGAAGTAGTCTGTGGTGACGGTTTTCTTGGTTGGGAACAAGAGGCTCCTTATGATCGGATTATTGCAACCGCGAGCGTCTCGACATTGCCCTTCGCATGGGTAGAGCAGTTGAAGCTTGGCGGCAGACTAGTTATGGATTTGCAAGGTTCGCTGGCAAGTGGCTTTCTTGTCGCAGAGAAAACGGTAGATGGTTTCATTGGTCATTTTCTTGCTGAACCATTACACTTTATGCCTCTGTATACAGAAGCCTTAGCAGCAACGAAGATAGATAGAGCAAGCATCTTGCAACAGCCTTGTAGCTCATCATTTACTCCTGAGAAGAACAATCCATTTCCAGAAAAATTGTTTGATTCGGCGTTCCGTTGGTTTCTCCAGTGGCACATTCAGGGATGTCAGGTAAGCATGCAAAAGCAAGTTCAACGTAAGACAGGATTGATGATACAGTCCATTTTCATACTCGACCCTAGAAGCAAGGCGCAGGTGCGTTTGCAGCAGACAACAGGAGAAGAGATATGGCATGGCGAGGTATACAATTCTTCTCACTTTTGGGAAGATATCCAACAAACATATGAAGATTTTCTGTCTTTGAACGAGCCACGTCAGCAGGAGTATCAGTTGGTGGTGGAGGGGAAAGAGCCTTTCTTACTGATTGGTTCTTTTAAGCTACCCATCTAGCTACAGCCACAATGTCCAGGTATTACGTTCGAGAAAAAATCACTTGCAAGAAATTTTGGAGAGAGAAAGAGTTTTACAGTGAACGATATTGCAAAATATGTGTATGAAATGGGGCAACTGAAACGAGTAAAAAGATCGGGTTGGTGGATAGCAGGTATTTCCAATCCTGAAAGCATTGCCGAACAAAGGCTACTCCTAAAAAGAAATTTATGGAGGTTTAGATGTCGTCGCAAGATAGCCTGAATACAATGGTAGACTGGGCAGAGAAGCTTGCTACTTCGCTCCTGCCACCACTTGGAAATCGTTGGCTACACGTACAGCGCGTGGTTGCGAATGCACGCTATGTGGGACAGGTTTTTGACGAGACCGAACGCGCGTATCTACTAGCCTCAACCTATACCCATGATATTGGCTATGCTCCCTTACTCAAAGAGACAGGCTTTCATCCGCTTGATGGCGCATACTATCTTAGAGCGCATGGCTACGAACGCCTTGCCTCGCTTGTCGCCTATCACTCTGAGGCACAATTCGAGGCACAGCTACGAGGCGTGCTGGACAAGCTTGAGCAATTTCCACGCGAGCAATCTCCTGTAGCAGACGCGCTTATCTATTGCGACTTGACAGCAGGACCAACGGGAATACGTGTCTCATTTGAAGAGCGTATAGAGGAGGTATTTTCGCGTTATGGTGAAAACGATATCGTAACTTTGGCACTACGACAAGCTAGACCATCTCTTGCTCTTGCAATCGAAAACACACAAAAACTTTTGAGGAATGCTGGGTTAACGTCAAAAGTATGAATTGAATTACAGCCTTGATAACCGTCTGTTCCGAATACTTAACACTAAGCCATAAATTAATATCATTATCGCTATAATAAGAAGAGTAAAGACAAATATATAGGAAAGAAGCGTTGCAGGAATAATTTTTCCCAATCTCAACTCATTGAGCACGCCTGATATATTTGTCAATAAAAGACCTTCACATAGAAGGATTGTAGGTCGTTTATACCAAATACTTTGCTTTCCTTGAGAACGCTCTCGATAGAATCTTCTCAAATCATAAACAACCAAGCCAATACAAATAACGAGGCCAAAAACAGCTAGAGTCATACCTGTGACGAAAAGTGTCTGGTCAATAATATCCATTCCCATAGCGGTAGATGCAAGTACATTCATTAGGTCAAAAACCTCTTTCCCCCTATTTTTGATACGTACTTGTTATACGGAAGAAATCCACGAAAAGTATAAGTGCCTAGCGCGTATCCGCTGGAAGTGGCACAATTTCCAACTCCTCCTCGTCGTTTAGCTCATTCCCACGTTCCTTCTCACGCTCTTGCTGCTTAGATTCGGTCTTCGTCTCTGCGCCCATAAAGTCCATGATTACTGCAATAGCATAGAGGGTGACAACGAAGAAAAGCGTGGGAATAATAAAGAGAAACAATGGGAGTATGAAGCTGAGATACTCAAAAGAGTTTTGACCCTCTTGATATTGCCTGAGCAATGGAATAATGGAAGATACATAAAGCGCAGTTGCAACAAAGCCAATGACACCGATGATGACAGCACTAATTTTACATATTCTACTCGTCGAGCGCAACTTTGAGAGCGTTTTCACGTTCGCCATATATATTGTTCTCCCGTAATTCTTTTTACCTACAGAGTATAGCTTTTTCTATAGGGGCGTCAAATGCAGGGAGACCGCAAGGGTCTCCCCTACATTTTTACCACATGCCCTATGGGTAGGGGAGACCCTTGTGGTCTCCCTGAATACCCCATAGTAGAAACTTTCGCATTACAGCAAACGTAGTTACATAAAGTGGCTCTTTCCCAATATCGAGCCACACGAAATTGAGGATAGAGAATGCGAAGGTCATGGACTGTAACCCTTGCGCTGGTATTTCTGCTGTGCGTGTTGACAGGATGTCAATTGTCACAATCAGGCTTTTCGAGAACGGCTAGCAACGCAGGAGCGGCGTTTTCTGCGGCTTCGACGACGCTCACGTATGCTCATACGGGCAAGCTCACAGCAGCATATGCACAATCGAGCTTCGAGAGCTATCGGAACGAGTTGAACAACACTGACCAACAACTATCCTCACAACGAAGTAGCACTGATACACATACAATACAGCATCTCCTTCAACTCTACAAACCAGCGATGCAAGCCATCAACTCACCCTGTCTTGCAGACAGTTGTGATTGGCACCAGCAAGTTGCCGACCTGAATCGTGCAAGCGATGCGTTCTTGAAGGCGGGGAGTCAATGAAGAAATTGTTCTCGGTAGCACTGGGCATCGTCACCGCGACGGGTGGTTTTCTTGATGCGGGCACGATTGCGACATCGGGAGAGGCAGGTGCGAAATTTGGACTGGGCTTGATATGGGCAGTGCTGCTGGCGACGATAGAGGTTATTCTGCTGGTCGAGATGGTTGGTCGCTTTACCGCAGTTTCAAAGAAAACCTATGCCGCAGCAATACGCGAAGATTTGGGTTTCAAATTCTACCTCTTTCCACTCATCAGCGAGATTATCGCCGAAAGTCTGTTATTGACGGCAGAGCTTGGCAGCATGGCTATCGCGCTCTCGCTCTTCACTGGCATATCGTGGCATTATCTATTTCCCGTCGCGGCTCTGCTCGTCTTTGCGATGGCGTGGCGTGCGCCGTTCGACTGGATCGAGAATGGTCCCGCCCTTTTTGGTCTGCTCGCGCTTTCATTCGTTGTTGCGATTATTGCACTGGGTGGTCCGCCACGCGAGGTTGTGCCTACGCTGTGGAAACCTGACGTGAAGCAGGGTGAGTTTGCCGATTATTTTTATCTCGTCGCCGCAATACTTGGTGCAACAATCAGTCCTTATCTACTCTTTTTCTATTCATCGGGGGCGCGTGAAGAAGGCTGGTCGGGCAGTTCGCTTTTGCTTAATCGCGTGACCGCATTTCTTGGTATGGGCTTCGGTAGCGTTAGCTCCATCGCGCTCGTCATACTGGGCGCGATTGTGCTACAGCCGCTCAATCTGAACGCAAACACGTTAGGCGAGCTTGGACTAACGATGGCGAAACCCTTTGGCACCATCGGCTCTTTGCTCTTCGCCGCCGTGCTGTTCATTACCTGTTTTGGAGCATCATTAGAGGTTTTGCTTGGTGTCTCGTATAATATCGCGCAAGGCTTTGGCTGGGAATGGGGTGAGAACAAAAAGCCTGTCGAGGCTGGACGTTTCAACCTTATCATCGTTGTTTTCTTGCTCATCGCCCTAGTCATCGGCTTGCTCGGTATCGACCCATTGCAATTGGCCCTCTTTGCTTCGACAGTGATAGCCCTGTTCCTTCCCATCTCGCTATCACCAATCCTGATTCTCATGAACGACCCGCAGTACCTCGGCGACAAAATTAACGGACGTTTTACCAATATTGCCGTTGTCGGCATTCTGCTTATCGCGTTTATTGTCGCCCTCATCTCGCTTCCGTTGCAGATCATAAGCGGAGGAGGTTAGCATTATGCCTAGCGACGACGATATCTTTTCCATACGTGACATTCTCGACTCACAATTACAATGCAGTGACGAGAGCAATATTGGTCGCGTCTCGGACATCGAGGGCGAGTGGCAAGAGGATGGCACATTCGTTCTCACAAATCTGGTGATAGGACCGCAGACGCTAGCGGGACGGGTCGCGGAACCATTGCGCTCGTTTGTGCGTTTCTTTCTGCACGACTCTTTCGATTCGCGCATTGCATTGAGCGATGTAGAGGACTTTGGCCCCACGTTACGGCTTCGCAAAAAGGCGAATGAGTACGCCGTTGGGCAAACAGACAAATGGATTGCAGAGCATATTTTACGCTGGATACCAGGGAGCGGCTACTAATGGAACACCCAAAAGTACCTTCTTACATCAGTAAATTTCTCGGCCTTCCCATTTTCACAACTGAAGGCAAAAAAATTGGACGCGTCGTCGATATCGTACTCACTCCTGAAGCACCTCACAAAATTGTAGGCTTGCTCTATGGCGAAGGCGGCTGGCAACACCGCCTTCATCTGCTTAACCCTTTTGCCAAAGTAGATTCTTCGCCGAAAAAGCCCGACATGATTTCGTGGGACGCGGTGGAGCGTATTGAACGCTCGAAGGTGTTGCTTAAATGATCCTACGCACTGTAGAAACCGTCTTGATTGTCAACTCCTCACTCCAACTGGAGTGAGGAGTTGACAATCAAGACGGTTTCTACAATATGATATCATCATAACAATTATGTTATGAATTGAGGCTTGTGTATGTCGAGAAAACTTCAGTCAGCGAAACAGTCAGAGGCAGAGATTTTTCAGCACTACCAATGGTGGGATAAGAACTGTCTGCTCTTTCAAATCAATAACGAGCGTTGCGATTATATCGAGTCGCGTGTCAACCGTGTATTTGGCAAGTACGCGTTATGGCAGCAAGAGGTGTTAGAGGTTGGCTGTGGTGGTGGGCTGATCGCGCACGAACTAGCAAAGCGGCAGGCATTGATCGTTGGCATCGACCCTTCTCCTAATGCGTTAGAGGTGGCACGCGAAAAGGTACGAGCAAGCGGTCTGGGACAGAATGCATATTTTGAGCTTGGCTACGCCGAGTCGTTGCCCTACGCCGATGGTAGCTTTTCCGTTATCGTATGTCTCGACGTATTGGAGCATGTCCGTGACCTACAGGCGACGCTTCGAGAAATCGCACGCGTCCTCGCTCCTGGCGGCATCTTTATTTTCGATACCATCAACCGTACATTTCTAGCGCGTCTCGCGCTTATCTGGATCGGTGAAAATATTCCTATCAACGGCCTTACTCGTGGTATTCACAACTATCAGAAATTCATCAAGCCCAACGAGTTACGCAACGCGCTCACAGCAAATGGGCTGCTTATTGGCGAGATAACTGGCTTCATGCCACGCGGTTTCAAAGACGGGCGTCTCATCCTCGGCCCAGGCTGGTTCACCAGCGTCTCCTACATAGGCTATGCAATAAAATAAAATAAAACAAGCATTCCCGTCGAAGGCGGGAATGCTTGTTTTATTTTATTTTATTCATTCCAGAATTTTTTATCTTCTTTTGACATAGTACTATGTTGCATGGCTTGTTTGAAACTAATTTTTGGGGTCTCTTCTTGCTGCGAAGCGGCTCTCGTCTGGCGACGATTGAGGCCGAGCGAAGGTTGACTGTGTGAAAGCAGAGTACCAAACTGCTCGCCTGTAATCTCGAAGAATTGCGCGAGGCGGTCGAGCTGACGCTGACTCAGGCTCACCAGTTCAATGGTGCCATCCTCGAAGAGCTGCCATATGTCGAGGCTCAGACGTAGTGCTTTTGCCGCCGCTGATTTTGTCAGCTTGCGCTGCTGGCGTAGTTCGGCGAGTGTGGCAATCTGTGGTGCTGCGAATACACGATTCAGAGCGGTTCGCATGGCGCGTTGCGTCAGGGCTAACGGCTGCTCTTCGTTCTTGCCTTCAGTGGCGGAATAGGCGGCGATAAAGGTGATGAGGTCGTTCTGCTCTGCCGGATGCTCTTCTAAGAGACGGAGCTGTGCCTGCGTATCGCCAGCCTCCTTAGCAGCCAGCCAAGCCATTTTCAAGGATTGTAGTTCAGACATAATACACGAAACCTTTCTATGATGCTGCACTGCTTCTTCCACACTACTGCGGTTGCACTACAGGTATATATATTCTCTGTTGCTCTTTCACGATGCACTCACCGAGATAACGCCGTGCCCGCTCATACCGTGTGCGTACTGTGCGTTCGGTACGTTTGCACACAACGGCAATATCATCCCATTTCATGCCTTCAATCGCACGCAAAACCATGATGGTGCGGTCGAGTGGGTCCTGCAAATAGGTCAGGATGCGCTGGCTCTCGTGTTCGGCGTGTAACTGCTCGTACTCGTCGTTGGGATCGGCGACATCCGCATTCGAGAAGCTATCATCGTCGGGCGAGACTGGACGGATCGGGTCAATCAATGCTTGCGGCACATGCTGGGGGCGTCCCGATGGACGTCCCTCCTCATCGCGCCGGTAGTACAGCCCCTCCTGCCGTAGCACACGATTAAACTCATCAGCACAGAGACAACGCAAATAATGGACAAAGTTCTGCGTCATGAACACCTCTTTGCTATCGAGTGCCTCACGTAGCAGGTGTTCGCTCATATTCGCAATCGCCTCTTCGCGCAGGTCTGGTCGGTGGCGCAGCCCCTGCGAATGCTTCTGAAACGCTGGTAGACAGCGTAGCACTAGCACCTCCGCGAGAACTCGTGTGCCAGAATTATCGCCCTTTCTATGCAGCACACGGATAGCTTTTACCAGCTCAATCTCATGTATTTCGTAACGACCTTCGGCGGTTTTGCGTCGAAGTTGCTCCTGTACAAGCGGGTTGGTAGGGTCACTCAGATCGATCATGAATTTCCCCTCACTTTACTGCTTTTTTTGTAGTGGCTTCTGTAATACCATTCTTTTCACCATGCAAAAAACGGAAACGGCTACACATGGCTAACAATGAACGGTACTGGTTACGGTTCTGTTTTGTTTCATAAGACATTTAGGCTAATTTTCGCCCTACGCCAAGAGAATAGATACAAATTGATATACAATAGCATCAGTTAGTCGATACCGCACAGAGGCACTGCTTACTTCTGTGTGTTACAGATAAATTAACAGATAGGCAGGATAATAGCAACTATGACCTTTCCTCGTGTAAACGCCGCCATTGTTGTATTTCTCTTGATAGGGTGTTTCGCACTGCTGGGAGTGGGCAGCGTGGTTCTTTTCGGACCATCGCTGACGCATAGTCGGACAGAAGCGCACGACGTTGGGGTAATCAATACGGTAGACCTCACGAACTCAAGCTTTACACTATTAACTGCTGACCACAGAACAGTTCGTTTCCAATGCACAGGCCAGTGCCGTACCGCGCTTGGTCATATGGAGCGTCACAAAACGGAAAAGGCGCGTACAGATGTGTTCTATGTGGTGATGGGAAATGATTTCTTAGCATTGGACGTGGACTGAACACCGCACACCATGAAACAGGCAACTGTTGAAAATAGAGGGGGACCCGTGATTAACAAGAGTGATAGAGGACTTTCAATACAACGACCGTATCTGGATGGGGCCGATATTGTTGTTATAGGAAATGGAATCGCAGGTTTGACCGCCGCGTTAGAGGCACGTAGCCTTGCGCCAGACAAACGTATCGTCATTATCACGGACCAGATACATCCAACGATCAATACGCCCGCTCTCAAGCAGTTTGCGATAGGCAAACTGACTCGTGAGCAACTGCTGGCCTATCCCGCCGGAACCGAACGAACAGAGCGTATTCACATCATTCCAGCACGCGTCGAGGAGATACACGCACAGAGCAAATATGTCACGTTAACGGGTGGACGTGGCTTTGGCTATTCTTCGCTTCTCATAGCGACGGGTAGCACGCCAACGGGACTAGCGGAAGACCTGCCGGGTCGCAATTTCGACGGTGTGATGACGCTGCATCGTTTACAAGATTATTTGAATCTGCGTCGTCATCTCGCTGAGGTGAGCGAAGCCGTCGTCATCGGCGGTGGCGCACACGCCATTGAGACGGTGATGGGTCTACTGCACTGGGGTATTCACGTCAACTGGCTCATTCGTAGCAAGACCTTTATGTCGAACATTCTCGATGCAACAGCCTCGCAGATGGTGCTTGCTCGTCTGCAACGAGCAGGTGTGTCAATTCTGACCGAGACTGAGATAGTGGGAGTCGTGGGGCGCGTTGGCGGAGTGGTCGGCGTCATCACCAATCATCAGGAGATGATTCCGTGCCAACTTGTGCTGACCTGTACAGGCACGCAGCCCGTAATGGACTTAGCAAAACGCTCTACACTTCCTATGCGTCACAAGCGCGGCATTCTCGTCGATGATCAGTTGCATACGAGTGTGCGCGATATCTATGCAGCGGGCGATGTTGCCGCTTTGAAAAATCCATTGACAGGTGTCTATGAGACGCGAGCGCAATGGTACGCCGCCGTTTCACAGGGACGCACAGTCGCCGCTGTGATGACAGGGCACGAGGAGCTTGCAAGCGAGCCGTTCGGTGTACAGTGGCATGCAACACATCTAGGCGAACTTTCCATGCTCACCGTTGGCAGTCCTCTCATTCAGAACGAGCGCATAACGACGCTTACCGATACGGGACAAGGAGGCTACCGGCGTATGACGATTGTCGATGATCGACTCGTTGGCTACCTCTCACTAGGACCGCGCCAGCCGGATAGCCTTGCCATCAAACGTATTATCGACGAAGGGCACTCAATACGCTCAATCACAAAGCCGCTGCTCAAGGGCACATTTGACGCGCGAAGATATCTCTCGCAACAGCACACACGAGCAGCACAGGGTATGCTCAATACACGAGGCTTACCCGCTCTTCCGGGTGTTATTAGCGGTGCTGGAAGCCCAGCAGCACAACGACAGCCCATCCGTATCGCGGGTGAATCCAGCAAGCCGACGCGAGTGCTGCCACCACCACAACCTGCATATGTACAGACAGACCCATTGCCACCACATGAACGCCATACCGATGAAATGCAACGACAACCGTTTCGTCAAACTGGACCGCTACAGCATAATATAACAGCGCGACCTGCTCTCGAAATCGTCGAAGAGGAATTGAGCACATTTAGCGGTCATCTACCAAACTTTGGAGGCAATATCATCGAGTCTGCACCACAGCAACAGCAGAATGGCAGAATGCCTTCGGGCCAGCTTTGGTCCTACGCGAACGAAGCAGCAGTACCAGTGGAATCTTCTCACGGTCAAGGGCGGAGACCATCGGGTAGCCTGTGGTCATACAACGATTCAGGCAACGCAAGAAAGGGACGTTAAATGTTTAAACCTGCACTTCTACATAAAACAGGTCCACAGGTCGTACAAGAGATTCGCGCCTGCATTGGTTGCAACGAATGCTTACTTGCCTGTCCCGCAGTTGCTGAACCCATAACAATTGATGTGTTGAATCGTGAAACGGTTTCAGGGCAAGTTTCGCCAGCAGTGGCTCGCTTTACGCGTTCCTGCTATCAATGTGGTGCCTGTGTCGCCCCCTGTCCCGTCGGTCTACACCGAGATGCGATGATGATGTGGCTCAAGGTGCGTTTACTACAATCGGGTGAGGAGGAGTAAGACATGCATATCGACTCTTCCGATGGTACAGAATTCAGAGATAGTCATAGAAAACAGGAAATGGGCTATCCGTTACTCTTCTCATACTTCTCCAGTGCGCGTGTGAAAAGCATTCTCGTGGCACTTGCCATTATTGGTATATGCGGCGGCTTCTATCTGTGGTATAGCCGTTATGGGAGCGACCCTACTCCTGATAGTGTGGTAGGTCTGACCTTTGCCATTCTCGGCACTCTCTTCGCTATTATGGCTGGAGTACTTTTTACACTGCGAAAACGCGCACGCAAACGCGCCATTGGGCAGTTGAATGGCGCATTGCAGTGGCACATAGCCTTCGCCATCATTGCTCTTGCCCTGCTCTTCATGCACTCGTTCGGCAATTTCAATCGGCTTACCGGAACCTATGCGCTCTACAGCATGATCGCGATGGTCATTAGCGGCTTTGTCGGACGTACACTCGATCACTTCATGCCACGCATGATAACAAAGCAGGTACAAAAGGCATTGACGGTGCAGGGCGATGATCGCATCACAACCATTTCACGCAAATTGCAAGATATCGTCGTCTACAACACGCAAGAGGTGCAACCGTTTCATTCGCAGAAGCAGCAGGAACAGCCTCATAGAAAGCCGACTCGTCCTGGCAGACAAGGCACAAGCACCTTCACTGGTGGTGGAACCTCGTGGGACCTCGCCTACATCTCGTTAGAGGAGACGCCGCAGGAGTTGAGCCGAGACGAGCAACACTACCGCTTCGTACCCGATAGAAAGAGTGCGCTCACCGCACCAGGGGCACTTCTTCCAGGAGCGCAGGCACAGATGGAGGAATTGGAAGATGTACAGCAGGCGTTGCAACGCGAACAGTTCTTCCGCTACATTATTCGCTACTGGCGCATTGTGCATATATGCATCGCTCTCACCACGCTCGGCCTCACGCTCTGGCATATCCAGTATGCGCTCTCGCTGTGGTTGCCGCATTAAACAAAAAATTGGGCGTGGATTGCCAAGGGATAGGCCGCCCATTTTTTGTGTAAACCCGGACAGGGGG
>CAXUGH010000062.1:0-667 GCA_964250365.1 uncultured Ktedonobacteraceae bacterium | reverse complement strand
CCTTTTGCGCCCGGCCGGGGGGTCCCCCATAAAAAAAAAAATTGGGCCGCCTTGCCGTTGCCACCCCACGCCCAATTTTTTGTCTACACCGTCACGGGTGCCTTGGTGAGTTCCTCACTCACATCCCACAATCGCTTTTGCGTTGCCACATTGTGCGATAGTCTTGAAGAGGAAATTTCGCGCTCGTTATAATAAAACTTTCCTGTTTCCCCCTCAAGCTCCGGTGCTGAGGCGAGGCGTATGGCGGTTCTCGCAGCATCTTCCGACGTCTTGGCACTCCGCATTGCTAACGCGGTCAATCTGGCAAAAAGTCCACCATTGCTAATACCAAAGTTTGTTGAGACTGGGCCTGGGCCGACTGCATTAACGGTGACGCCTGTGCCCTGTAAACGCCTTGCAAGATCATAGGTAAACATCACATTGGCAAGTTTGGCCTGTGAATAGGCGGTAAAGCCTAACAAACCATAACTCTTCTCACTTTGTAGATCATCGAAATGAATCTTGCCGTTGCCCTGCGCTTGCGAACTGATGTTGATGATACGCGAAGGTGCGCTGGCCTTGAGCGTATCGAGCAGCAGATTGGTGAGCAGGAAATACGCTAGATGATCGAGGGCGAAGGTCATTTCCAGACCGTCAACCGTCGTCTGCCGCTTGGAGAAGACAGCAC
>CAXUGH010000061.1:0-20996 GCA_964250365.1 uncultured Ktedonobacteraceae bacterium | reverse complement strand
CGATCTCGCGTGATAAATCACACGGCGGACGCGATACATCTGGTCCCTACGAAAAAAATCCCGAATTAAGGTTATTTTACAGCAATACCACGTAACTGTGTCAAACAATCGTCATAGACCGCCAACTGTTTGCGCTGCTCTATGCGTGTCTCGATGCTCTCTGTGCGCTGTATCTCCACCAGCTTCTCACGATGCATACCACGCACAGTCGATTTAATCTCCGCGATATTATCTGTCTCGTCCAGTAGCATCAAAATCGAAACCACCGCCTCCACATACGCATTGCCTTCATAGCTACGCTGACTCTTCTCCGCAAAATAGTCGATGAGTTCTTGTTTGGTTGTGATTTTGGGCATAAGTGGTGTGGCTCCTTTTGTTTGGTGGCTGTGAAGATATAAGTTTGTCTGATACATGTGATACTGTCATGATATCACGCTGGTTTGTGATGGATAGCTCTACGGAAATAGCCTCTGCTTACTGTTACATAATATCATAATATTTCCTAAAATTATTGACTTTTAATTCGTAAATATATACAATACTAGTACCTAAAGAATAAGTATTTTATCATAAACAATGTGTATGTGTAGAGGTGTAGTATGGCTCAAGAGATTACATGGCAAAGTCACCCACCTGAAAGATTGCTGGCGGAACGCTTTTTTATTTCCTCTGGTTTTCATCCTGAGCAGCGCGATATTATCGAACGACTTGTGCATGGGCAACGCGTTCTTGCCATTCAGCGTACAGGTTGGGGTAAATCGCTGTGTTATCAGATGGCAAGTTTGTATTATCCTCACCTAACTATCGTATTTTCGCCGCTTAGAGCCTTGATGCGGAATCAGTGTCAACGATGCAACGAGGTATACGCGATACCATCAGCTATTCTCAGTTCAGATTTTACCGTTGAAGAGAATAATGCTACTCTCGAACGCGCTAGCGCAGGTACGCTTAAACTGCTTTTCATTACACCTGAACGTTTAGGCAATGCCCTATGGCAAAGAGTTTTGTCTACGTTACACATTAGTATGGTGGTTATTGACGAGGCGCACTGTATCTCTTTGTGGGGACATGATTTCCGTCCCTATTATCAACGTATACTAGACTTTATTACGTCGTTGGAAGATAACATGCCTATTCTGGCATTAACTGCCACAGCAAACAAGCGTGTTGAAGAAGATATTTTGCAGCAAATAGGCACAGCTAAGATCATACGAGGCGTAATGAACCGTCCTAACTTGTATCTGAATGTTGTGCGAACCTGCGGCGATTGGGAAAAGTTGTGTTATCTGGAAGCAGTGTTGCATGGACGTTCTGATACTGGAATAATTTATGCTGCGACTCAGCGAGACTGCGAAATGATTGCAACATTTCTCAATGCGCGTGGAATAGGTGCGGAATACTACCATGCAGGACGGAATGATGAGACGCGTCAACGCGTTGAGCAAGAGTTGATGAGCAATCAGTACCGTGTCGTATGCTCCACAAATGCATTAGGTATGGGGATAGATAAGCCAGACATCCGTTTTATCATTCATTATCATCTACCCGCCTCATTGATACAGTACTATCAAGAGATAGGTAGGGTGGGCCGTGATGATAACGCTGCGTGGTGTATTCTCTTGTACGATCCAGTAGATGTCGAGATACGGGAGCATCTTATTCAAAGCTCTCAACCTAGCGAACAGCACTACAAAACTGTTTGGGCTTTGCTATCTGAGAAACCTCTAGGACTAGATGGACACACAATACTGCTTATCACTGGTTTGTCACAAATCATATTACGTATTGTGCTGTCTACCTTTGAGCAACAGCGATACGTTATATTTGACAGTACAAACCGCATATATAGGCTCAACAACTCACATGTAAGCGCAAAGCAACATGAAAGCTATTTCCCAGCTTTAGATTTTACAGTTAATAAGTCTGTACATGCTCAAAAACTGCAAGAATTACAAGATATACGGAATTATGTGCAAACGGAATATTGCTACATGAGTTACGTAACAACATATTTAGGTGATAGGAACGTTGATGACTGTGGTGTTTGCGGAATATGTCGGAGAGAACACTTTCCACTTATAAAACCCTCAGAGAGAATACAAGCATCGGTGGCACATTTTCTTGAGCAAGAGTATGTGCCAGTTATAGAAAGATGTACTATCAATACCGTTACCGTACACGAGAACGGCTGGGCACTCTCGTATCATGGAACAAGCTATATTGGTAAACTTGTATCTTTGAGCAAATATGCAAATGGTGGTCCCTTCGCGCTTAGTCTTGTCGTTCGAGCTGTAGAGATTGTACGTATGCGCTATCTCCTAAACACTTTACAAGGTGTCGTATCTGTACCATCAACAAGTGGAAACACTTTGGTAGATGTATTTGCACAACAAGTTGCTAGTATGCTGAGTCTAACGTATTTTCCTGTGCTGAAAAAAATACGTCCAATACACAAACAGAAGAGTCTTACGAACCGCGTACAAAAAGAAGTGAATATAAGAGATGCCTTTGGAGTACAATCGGCATCAGCTATTGCTAGCCGAACGCTATTGTTAATAGATGATATTTACGATTCGGGCTATACCCTACGAGAAGCAGCAAAAACGCTGACTCAAGTAGGTGCAAAAGCAGTCTATCCTTTAACCATTACACGAACATATCACTCAGATAATCAATAATGGGAGTGCTAAAGTGGACGTAGAAGAACAAGCGCACTGGTTGCTCTTAACATTCAAAAGTGGGTTATCTCATCAGACGGTCAATTCTATTGTTCAAACGTGGTGTCTACAACAAAGACGAACACTCAAAGATTTCTTCGCGGCTACTTCGCAGGAGTGGATGAACATCTGTCGATTAAATGAAAAAACGCTTGTACGGCTCGAACAGGCGAAAAGTCACGTAGCAGAGCAGCAGGAAGTTGCTGCGAGACTGACTACTAATGCCATTGATATAATAACAGTGCTTGATGCTCGGTATCCTGGCATATTGAAAGCAACACTTTCATCTGTTCATCTGCCACCAGTACTTTTTTCGCTTGGCAACTTGCAGTTGCTAGAGCGTGTCACTATTGCTATTATTGGCTCACGCAAGGCGGGAGAGCTAAGTTTGGCATTTACACATGCATCTGCTTGCTATCTTGCCACGCATGGTACTAATGTAATTAGTGGTTATGCACGTGGCGTTGATCGCGCTGCCTATGATGGGGCGATGAGTGCTAATGGATGTACAACAGTTGTGTTGCCGCATGGTATAAATGGTTTGAGTAAAGTCCAGATGACTGATTTAAAGCCAAAGATCGAATGCGGTAATGTTCTTTTGTTGAGTCAATTTCATCCTGATGCTGTTTGGTTAGTGAGTCGTGCTATGGCACGTAATAAGGTTGTTACAGGGTTGGCACAAATTGTGATTGTTGCTGAAACAACGACTCAAGGTGGTACATGGGATGCTGCTAATGGAGCATTAGCGCAAAAGCGTCCTCTCTATGTCTGCCAGGCAGTAGATGATGAATTGCTTTCAGGCAACTCTGCATTGATAGAGCGAGGAGGACGATCTTTATACTGGTCACGAGAAGAGGCAAAAGGACGAAGTATTATGGATATTGCACTCTCTCCTCTTCTGGATGAAAGTAACAGGTTACGTCAAAGACAGGAACACACACCTAAACTATCACATCAATTATTCCGTTTACTAAAAGAACATGGAATAAATTCATGACTACAACTACCATCCTCGCCCTACAAGGACGCGATCTCACAATCACACCGCCAGAGGAACACGCTCGTTTGTCACGCTCGCAGTTACTCTCATTGCTCTTTGGTTCGCATCTTCCTCCTCATATACGCGGCAAAATCGAGCAGGACAAACGCTATTCCTTTTTACGCGCTCAACCGATACATTTTACGGCTATCAAGCATGCCCTACGACAAAATAATATGCCTTTTACGGTTGCGTTTGATGAACGACCCGCGTTGCCATTCGAGACTAAGCTGGCTCTCTCTTCGCGCCCTTATCAGGATGAGGCCCTTGCGAACTGGTTGGCGGAGGGTAGCAAAGGGGTGATTGTGTTGCCGACGGGTGCGGGTAAGACGTTTACAGCGGCGATGGCGATACATGAGACGGGACTGTGGACGCTGGCGGTGGTGCCGACGATTGACCTGTTGCAGCAGTGGCGCGTGGCTCTCTCGAACGCCCTCTCAGTACCCATCGAGGAGATTGGTGTCTTTGGTGGCGGTGCGAAAGAGATAAAACCAATCACGATTATCACGTATGATTCCGCCGCGCTGTATCCGCGTGAATTGCGCTCCTTTGGCTTGCTGGTGTTCGATGCTCTCTGAGTAATCGAGGAGCGTTAATTAACTTTCTCTCTTTATTTACTGCCTAAAATGGGTCATTGGGTACGGGAGCGTATACAGATCAGAATAGCTCATCTTTTACGAAGAGATATGACAACAGGTCTATTTATAACGGTATCTGATACTGATCAATGTGATCAAGCAGATATTCGATCATCGCAATGGGAAGCTGCTTCATGGCACCATGACTCTGTGAGGTTGCTTGTGCATGCACCTTGTTGAGTTCACTAGGGGAACCTCTTCTTACCGCATCGATAATAGCTCCCAGATAGTGCTGCGCTTGTGTCGGTTCGCGATATGCACCGAGGTAGTCAATGGGTCCATCAATAATCATCCATGCTTGCCACAACTGCGTTTCTGGATGTTTCACGACTCCTCCTGATACCTCACCGACGCCATGTGGGGCACTATACAATGTAGAGTCAAGTGGTTGAAAAAACGCAGCATACTCCTGTTTCGTTTTGTGGTCATCTTGTGCATCCTTGAGGGTCTCCTCAAGGGTGTAGGGATACTCTATGCTTGGGGTGTACCTTCCATCTTTCCAAAGTGCTAATACCGTGTTTGTTATGTCTGTTCCGCTCTTCACTGAGAGGCGAGGATCGCCAGTAATAAAGACTTGGGTGTATTGAGCAAGGAGGAAAAAGGCGAGTGCAGGAGGCAGCGGCATCTCTTTGATGATGGCAAGCACCTCCTTTTCAGCGCGTTGTACATAAGGAAGTGCCTCTTCGGGTTCCATTTCAATAGTCTTGTGTTGTGACGAATGGTGCGTTGCTGTTGTTTTGAAACGGGGGAAACTCTTTTTCTGTCGATTTTTCATCTCGTTCTTCTTTGCGCTCCTTAAAATACAAAGCTTTCAGCGATATTCTCTGCGCTAGAAAGGTTAGTGCGTTGTGTTATTCTCATCCTCTGGCACCTCTTCAATTAGCTCTCCTGGTTGAACCCCTAATACTCTTGCTAGCTTGCCCAAGGTCTCCGTTGTTGTGATGTAGTATGGGTCTCTAAACATCCGTTTGACTGTGTTATAGGCCACATTTGCTTCCCGTTGAAGCCTTCCCATACTAACGCCCTTCTCTCTGGCAACTTCTTTCACGCGTAAACGGACTACCATAAGCTACAGTCCCCCATTGATGCTAGAGTGGATTGTAACAGCTTTTCTTTTCCTGCAACACTAGCCAGCTACCATCCTCACTTTAATGTGGGGCCATAGATGTCAAATAACACATGTACACTGACAAATACTCTTCGTTATGAACTACTATGTTCCCAATCCTCATATACATGAAAGGCAAAAGTGAACAGCTCTATCGTAAGGCCAGCTATTCATACGCTTCCTCTTTACTTCAGCCCCTAAATGACCGATGAAACGAATATATCACATTTTAGGGATGTAGATAAACACCTAAATATACGGCTTAGTCAATAAATACCGAGAATCAATAGACTGTATGTATGCACGTAAATGATAGTCAGGCAAGTGTTCCAGGCTACGTATCCATCAAGGAAGCTGCGGAGATGCTTGGGCTTTCGCCTAGTAGAGTATATGAATACGTTGAGGATGGACGCCTCTCTTCAGTAAGGGCTGCACATGTTATTCTTATACCTTTGGAAGAGGTAAAGAACTTTAAGCCTAATATTGCTGGTCGCCCTCGAAAAAGCGTTTTGCGCTGGCGCATCTCTCCTGAAAACAACACGCTACGCTCAACCTCTATCACTGTGCAGATACGAGCAGACCACCAAGCTGAATTGATGAATAAGCTAGAAGAAATACGACGAGGAAATGGACATCTATTTCCTGGAACTGTGGCACGCTTTGTTATAAGAAGCGAAACCTTTCCCGATCAAGTTGAGATTTCACTTATCTGGCGCAGTACTGCTATGCTAGATGAGATGGGAAGAAAGAAAGCACTAGCCGATTTTCAGCAAACACTTGCAGACGTGCTGGATTGGGATACTGCTCAGTATAACGAAGGAACTGTCTTACTTCATACATAAGTCAGTCATCTCTGTGTATTTTTCAACAAGCGACAAAATACGACCCAAGTAGCTAGAAAACAATGCAGGAGGCAACGGGTGGTACGTAAGAAAAATGGGAATACCTCGTATCAGGCGGTAACGAGTTCTGCTAATCAACAGACACTTCCCATGACACTGAACATCGATGAACACTTGAGTATTTCTGCTCTGGAAACATGGCTATGGGATGCTGCCTGCGCTATTCGTGGCAACACCGATGCCCCTAAGTATAAGGACTTTATTTTGCCGTTAATCTTCTATAAACGTCTTTCAGACGTATTTGATGATGAATGCAACAAGTATAGTTAAGAAGATTATGGTGATGAGGAACTGGCACGCCTATTTATTGAAGATGATCATCGGTTGGCTCTGGAAAAAGGTATCCAGCCGATTGTGCGCTTTTTTATTGCTGGTGAGTATCACTGGGGCAAGCTACGCAATCATGGTAAAGATGGGTTGGGTGAGTTTGTTTCAGATGCGATGCATGCAACTGCGATAGAAAATCCCCTATTAAAAGGGGTTATCGATGTACGAGATTATAATGAACATCTGAGTGGACAACGTACATTGGATGATGATCCACTTTACAAGCTGATTGAGATCATTAGTCGCCATCGCTTGGGGCTACATAATGCCGAACCTGATATCTTAGGACGCGCCTACGAGTACCTGCTACGCAAATTTGCAGAGGGTCAGGGGCAGAGTGCTGGTGAGTTTTATACTCCTCAAGAAGTGGGTGAACTGATTGCTGAAATGCTTGATCCGCAACCGCGTACTCGTGTCTATGATCCCGCCTGTGGTTCTGGTGGTCTGCTTATCAAACTACGCCACCTCTTTGAACAACGCCATCCTGAGGATCGCTCACGCGCCCCACATCTCTATGGGCAAGAATTGAATCCTACTACCTATGCAATGGCACAGATGAATATGTTCTTGCACGATTATATGGAAGCACATATTGCCATTGGTGACACAATGCGCAAACCAGTTTTTGCCTCCAAAGGGACTGGACTGGAAACCTTCCACTATGTTGTCGCCAATCCAATGTGGAATCAGAAAAACTATGATGAAACTTTTTATGATAGTGATCCTTGGAAACGCTTTGGAGACGGCACTCCACCTAATAACACCGCCGACTGGGCTTGGATACAGCTTATTCATGCTTCGCTAAACGAGGAGGGTCGTGCAGCGATCATCCTAGATACAGGAGCAGTCTCGCGTGGCTCAGGTAGCCAGAATAGTGATAGAGAGCGTGAGATACGTAAGCAGTTCGTTGAGAATGACTTGATCGACGGTGTAGTTTTGATGCCTGAAAACCTCTTTTACAATACCTCTGCTCCTGGCATCATTCTTATGCTTAATAAAAGCAAACCCATCGAACACAAAAATCAGATTATACTGATCAACGCTTCACGCTATTTCGTGAAGCGCAAGCCGAAAAACCAGCTCACAAGCGCAGGTATCGCAGTAGTAACGGAAGTCTATCATAATTGGGAGACACGCGAGAAGTTGAGTCGGGTAATTACATTAGAGGATGCCAGAGTGACCGATTATAACCTGAGCCCTTCGCAATTTGTAGATGTGAGTGACGAATTTATACATAGGCCGTTACAAGAAATCATTACAGACTTGTTGGAAGCACGAGTTCAAAGGGAAAAGGCCGATGAAAATCTGGTAGAAATATTGAAAAGCCTACATTTAAGCGATGAGGTTATTCAATGAAAGAACAGCAGATGCTCATAGAATTGAGCACCATAGTTCAAAGTAAGAATGTACCAAATATGCCAGTAGATGCCTATGATAGTTTTCCTCCACATTGGAGAACTATTCGTCTAAGAGAGGTACTTCGAGAACGTGATATCAGGGCAGGAGAGTTAAAGGTAATAGAATCAGATAACTGTCCAGTGCTATCTTTAACGAAGAATCATGGACTGATCCCTCAAAGTAAACGTTTCATAAATCGCGTTGCCACCAATGATATTAGTAACTATAAAGTCATTGGAAAAGGTCAAATTGTTTACAACCCCTTCGTAATATGGGAAGGCGCAATTCACACATTAAAAGAAATAGAGCGCGGTCTTATTAGCCCTGCCTATCTCGTTTGGGATGCAATCGAAGCAGATGCCTATTTCCTAGACTTTCTATTGCGTACCCCCCAGCTTTTAAAGGAGTTCTCCAGAGTAGCCTCTGGTATTGTACAGAGGAGAAGAACAGTGCACAAAGATGTTTTTCTAAACATAAAAATACATCTTCCTCCTCTCTCCGAACAACACGCCATAACTCACATCCTGCAAACAGTCAAGCAAGTTATTCAAGCAAGACGCAAGGAGCTAGAACTTGAACTAGAGCGCAAGGATGCACTAATGCAATATCTTTTCACACATGGCACTCAGAATGAGACGACGAAACAAAGTGAGGTTGGGGAGATACCAGAGAACTGGGAAGTACGAAGACTAGGAGAAGTTCTTAGACGCTCCCAATATGGACTCTCAGTAGCCGGAAGTCTAACTGGGAAGTACTGTATACTTCGTATGAATAGTCTAGTTAATGGTGCTGTAATTTTCAATGATTTACAGTATGTAGATATTGACAAAAAAACATTCGAAGCATTTAAACTAGAAAGAAACGATATCCTATTTAATAGGACAAATAGCGTTGAGCTTGTAGGAAAGACAGCTTTATTTGATAAAGAAGACCCAGCTGTTTTTGCATCTTACTTGATAAGGATTACCACTGATGAAGAGCAAGTCAACCCAGCCTTCCTAAATTGGTATTTTAACTGGGAAGCTATTCAAAAACGACTTAGATTCCTTGCATCACGAGGTGTTAGCCAAGCCAATATTAGTGCAAGCAAACTACAAACTTTCCAGTTACCAATACCTCCTCTTGAGGAACAGAAAAAAATTGTAAGTATCTTCAATGCTTATGCTGGTAAAGTTGTAGCTATTGAAAAAGAAATTACCCTGCATGAAGAACTTTTTCGCTTATTACTCGACGAACTTATGGCAGGACATATATCAACTGCGCCACTTGTAGAACAGCTAGAGAAAGGGCTTTAATTCATGGACAAAGAACGGCAGACGATACAAGAGCCTTTGATTAACTATGCTGTAACGTGTGGTTGGAAACGCATTAGTTCTGAGGAGGCGCAGCAGTTACGTCACGGCTCCAATGGACGCTTCTTCTATGATGTTCTTGAAGAGAAACTGCTTGCACTCAACCCTAATATCCTACGCTTACAGGACGTTTCACAAATTATACGCGATTTGGAGCGCTTAAGGACGACAATCGAAGGTAACGCAGACGCTCTTAGGTGGTTACAGGGCAAAATGGCTTTCTTCATCGAAAAGGAGAACCGTACTCGCAACATCAAAGTGATTGACTTTGAGAACGGCGATAACATCTATCATGTCACAGACGAGTGGTGGCAACGCAGTGATGATGGTGTACACGTTAACCGTGCAGACGTCGTTTTCCTGATTAACGGAATTCCTATTATCATCGTCGAAACCAAAAGTGCCTTTGCTCATGATGGACTCTATCACGCGTTGGAACAAATTCGACGCTATCATAGAGAGACGCCTGAACTTTTTTCTCTGGCGCAACTCTTTGTAGTGACACAGTTATTCAACTTATCTTACGGTGGTACCTGGAATACCGACCGCAAGAGCCTCTACAAATGGAAGGATGACTTCAAAGATAATTTTGAACGGCGCGTTAGCACCTTCTTCGATCCTACGCGCTTACTAAATATGCTTCAGACCTATATTATCTTTCTCTCTAAAGACGATGCCTTGACCAAAATTATTCTGCGGCAACATCAGATTCGTGCTATCGAATCTGTTATGAAGCGCGTTCAGGAGCCTGACAAACGCCGCGCACTCATCTGGCACACTCAGGGCGGTGGCAAGACAATGACCATCATCACCATCGCCAATCAGCTCCTTCGTACCAATGATGATAGTAAGCCTCTCGTGCTGATACTGGTAGACCGGATTGAACTGGAACAACAATTGCTACGTAACCTCGAAAGTTGCGGTATTACCAGTTATCTCAGTATAGAGAACAAAGCCATGCTAGAAGAGGCTCTGCTACGGGATCAGCGTGGACTAGTTGTATGTATGATCCACAAATTTGGCGACTTCAACATTGACAAAGATCTGGTCCGACAGCATCAACGCAAAGTCATCGTCCTCATCGACGAAGCTCACCGTTCAACAGGCGGAGTGCTAGGAACCGAATTGATGACTATCCTGCCCGACGCCTACTACATTGGCTTTACAGGCACCCCTATTGACAACATTGCTAAAGGCAAGGGCACATTCAAAGTCTTCGGAGTTTACGACGATCACGGTTTCCTTGACAGATACTCCATTAAAGAATCTACGGAGGATGGCACCACCGTCAAGCTCAATTACGCGTTGGCACAATCAGACCTCCTTGCTGATAAAGAAAAGCTAGAGAAAGAATTCTTACAGCAGTTGGAACAAGAAAGCGTTCAGGATATTAGCCAGATTAACGCTATACTTGATCATGCCATAACACTCAAAGAGTTCATGAAGGGCGACCAACGTGTCGATAAAATCGCTGCTTATGTAGCACAGGACTTTAAGAAGCGAGTAGAGCCAATGGGTTTTAAAGCCTTTCTAGTCGCGGTAGATCGCGAAGCCTGTGTCCTCTATCGTAAAGCTCTGCTCAAATATCTGCCAGCA
Source organism: uncultured Ktedonobacteraceae bacterium (assembly GCA_964250365.1). GTDB lineage: Bacteria > Chloroflexota > Ktedonobacteria > Ktedonobacterales > Ktedonobacteraceae > JBBQVS01. The sequence continues at coordinate 9,919 of CAXUGH010000061.1, read as the reverse complement.
GAACAGGTGGAAGTAGTCTACTCTAGTAATAACAATGACAGTGATGATCTCAAGGCATACGCTCATAGTAATAGTGAAGAGCGCGAGATTCGCCGTAACTTTATTAAACGCGACAAAGAACCCAAAATTTTGATCGTCACCGAGAAATTGCTGACTGGTTATGATGCACCAATCCTATATTGTATGTATTTGGATAAGCCGATGGGCGGTCATGCTCTACTTCAAGCGATTGCACGTGTGAACCGCCCTTATGAAGACGAGCAAGGACAGGCCAAACCTTGCGGCTACATAGTCGATTTTGTCGGCATCTTCGACAAACTTGAGCGAACATTAGGCTTCGACCCGAAATTCGTCAATACGACAATCAGCAACATCGAAGCGTTGAAATTAAGCTTTAAGCAGACTATGACAACAAAAAAAGAGATACAGGACTATCTCGCCTATGCACGACGGCTCCAAATAGGTACCCATCAGGACATCGAAGATGTAACGCAATACTTCATCGATGATCCTGAGCGTCAGGAGACATACCTTGAATTCTACCGTAACCTTCAGAGCTTGTTCAATATCATTGCTCCCGATGTATTCCTAGAACCCTACCTAAAGGATTACAAGGCACTTACCATGCTCTATCGTGCGTTACGTGAGCGCATTCAAGGAGAAGATAATATCGTATTAAATGAGTTAGTGGAGAAGACTCGTCATTTGGTCCAAAGCGAAGTTGCAAGTACAGACATCACGGAACCAGATGCTGTCTACGAACTAGACCGAGAGCATCTCGACGCTATAAAACGTATGTATGCACCAACCGCTCTAAACCTTTTTGATTTGCGTAAAACTATTAAGCGTGTAGTCGAGAGTCGCGCAGAATATGAGCCATATCTACGTTCAATTGGTGAACGTGCCGAGGACGTTATCAAACAATTTCAAGATCGTCAGGAGGGAACAAAAGAGGCACTAGGTAAACTGATTGCAGAGGCAGAGAGTATCCTTAATGCAGAAGAGATCAGCAAGGAGTTAGGTGAAGACGTAGACATTAATACTTTCGCCATTTACCTCGAACTTAAACGTCAGGTAACTGCCGTTACAGCAGAGCAAGCAATTGCTATTAATGATCTCATCAAGCAATATCCTGACTACGAATGGGATAGCGGCGAGGAAAGAACCTTGCGTAACAAATTGTACGCCTTCATCTACCGTTTTATCAGTGTGGTAAAATCAAGAGATGAGGTGATAAACCTAGCTTTAAAAATACTTGGTGTGAAACGAATACGTAAAAAATGACGATGCCAACTCGATCAGAATCCCAACAGTCACGGAAATACTGGCGTGACGACGAAGAATTACGATGGGCCATCAAAGAATGGGCAACGCGAATAGGAGTAAAAGAACCTCCTGTTCGCTTGCAAATGATGTCCGAAAAATGGGGTACCATCACTTCTTCTGGCTGGCTAACACTTGATCCTACACTGCTCACACTTCCACGTAATCTTGGTGAAATGGTCATCGTCCACGAACTAGTACATTTGCTTGCGCCTAACCACAGTCGACTCTTCAAGCACTTCATGGACGCCTACCTCCCAGATTGGAAAGAGCGGGAGAACGAACTGCAAACATATACAGCAAAATAGATTTGTATTATCCTACTTACTATGACATTGACGTTACCCCCTTCAAAGCAGGCATTCAGAATAAGAATTTATGAGGATTTGTTTATGCGAAGAAGAACGTCCAAAGAAAATTTATGAGTAGTAAGGTACCTCAGAACGATCCATTATACATACGACTGTTAAAGTTTCTTGGTCCGTATTTGCTCTCAGCAGGGGGATTTGCTGGGGGATATGGCGTTGCTCAAAAAGTCACTCAGAATCCTACTTTACAGTTTATCATCGCAATTATTGCTGGTTTACTAGCTTATACGTTAAGCTTTATTAACAAGGTATGGCAAAAGCTGGAAGGTCCTCTCGTAGATAAAATTGCTGCCTGGGTACTAACTTTCCTCAATAACAGATTTGCAGGGTATCGTAGGCACTATCTCACGTATGTTTCTCACGCTCATCGCGTTTTGGAGTTCAGCGGACTCATTCAACGCCCAGCTTACAATCGAGAATTAGATCGCATCTATGTCGAGCCTACCGTTACTCCTGTGCCTCCCCACTTAGCATCTCCACATCCGCTCAAGCATACACATTTGAACTCCTCAAATGAACAGGATATTTGGTATTACTTGAGCGATAAAATGCTTCACTCTGACGCATTTGTGCTTCTTGGTGCTGCTGGTAGCGGCAAAACAACACTGATAAAATATATAGCCTTCTCACTGAGCCAATTACGTTTGCGTTCTCGGTTACTTCGTAAGCATCACTTACATCAATCTCTGCCAGTTTTGCTTTATCTAAGAGATCATATTTCAACAATAAAAGACAAACCAGAATGTACGTTACCAGAGCTGGTGCAATCGTATGTGCAAAACAAAGGACATTTAACCATTCCAGTCAAATGGTTTGAGCAACAGTTCAGGCAAGGTAAATGCTTGGTAATGCTGGATGGCTTAGACGAAACTCCCGATGAGGAGGTACGCAAACTGCTCATGAAATGGATACGAGAGCAGTTCCTGTCTTACTCCAACAATCGGTTTATAGTGACAGCTCGTCCTCACGGCTACGTAGATACACCTCTGGATGATGCTATAGTCCTCGGTGTGCAACCTTTTTCGCCAACGCAGATCAAAACCTTTATTAAGCAATGGTTTATCATTGATGAGCGCATGCGCTCGAAGAAGAATGATCCGAGCGTGCAGCTACGAGCTTTTGAGAGTGCAGGCAATTTGCTAACTAGCTTAAACCAGAAACTATCACTGTTGGAGTTAGCAGCAAATCCGTTGCTGCTGACAATGATTGCAACGCTCTCTAGTACTGGTAGTTCCCTACCAAATGATCGAATGGAACTTTACCGCGAAATCTTTCAAGTGCTGCTCTACAGGCGTCAAGATGCGTTCACCAAAGCTAAACGTGCAGCAAAAACTAGAAGTGCTTCAACCACTTGCCTTTCACATGATGCAGAAACATGTGCTTGAACTCGAATACGACCGCCTCTGCGAAGTAGTGGCACCGCATTTGATGCGAGTATCGTCAGACCTAACACCTACAGAGTTTCTCAAAGATATTGAGCAGAATAGTGGATTGTTGCTAGAGATCGATACAGGAAATTGGGGCTTCGCACATAAAACCTTTCAAGAGTATCTTGCCGCAACCTACCTAAAGGAAGCACGCAAGGAAAGTCTTTTGCTCAAACATATCAACGACGATTGGTGGCGTGAAACCGTCTGCTTTTACAGTGCTCAGGTTGATGCCACAAAGATCATCCAAGCATGTTTAGCCCAGGCTGATACTTCGGTACAAATGCTCAATTTAGCACTTGACTGCAACAGCCAGAAATTGAAAGCGGATGTAGCTGTAACTCAGAAGATTGAAGAATTGTTACAAACAGGTATTGAGGATGCTGACAGCAGGAAGCGTAGCATTGTAGCCGAGGCTCTCTTAAAGCGTCGGCTGGATGCAATGGTGTACTTGTCAGACGATATTTATGTTGATACTTCCCCGATAAGTAGTGCTGAATATCAGCTTTTCCTTGATGATTTAAGCGCACAAGGACACTACTATCATCCCTGGTATTGGCAAACAGCTTCATTTCCACCAGGGCAAGGGCATGAGCCGATTCTAGGCGTACAACCTCTGGAGGTACAGGCTTTCTGTGACTGGTTAACAACTCATGAAAATGGGTACTGGCATTATCGACTTCCGCGTAACAACGAAGTATCTCAGGTACTATTGCACGTAAATAGAGCCATGCATTCTATGTCAGATATTGGATTTTGGGTCGAAGCGAACAAATTTATCTGGCTTCATGAAGCAGCACCTGAGCAGAAAAATCTTGAGGGACTCGTACTCGATCAAATGCTACTGGATCGGGCTAAGGCACTCGCTTATGATCAAGTACGAGCCAGAGACAAACGAGAGCTTATCGATGAAGTCCTGGAGTTGGAGCGAGAGTTAAACGAAATGCAAGCTCTAGACGTTAACCCATTACTTGTACAAGATATTAGCGTTCACCCACTGATTGTTGATAGTTCCCATCTCGAAAACGTTTTTCGTGCCACTTTTGGAAAAAGGCTATTCTATGCTGAGTTTTTAGGCGATATTGTGAAAATAGACACTCCTGCTATTCCACGTTATTTGGACCTACTATCTAAACGCTTGTCTCCTCCTTACACAGAAGAAGAAAGACGTCTTCAATGGTTTATACGTTATCAGAGCCAGTTGCAAGTACGTCGAGCCTACTTTCAGATGCAACATACAGACCTTTCCTCAAAACAACAGAAATACCAGAGACGACAACTTGAATTAGAGACGACCCTAGCAGAACAAGAATTTGTGTTTTATCGTAAGCTTTGTATTGATTTTACTTTGCTAGAACTCAGGACAAGAGGCAAGATATCACCATATGAAGGAATTTTGTTGGTAAAGGAAAGACAGCAGTTTAGCATCTCTTGATATTGATCACGAGGATGCAATAGCAATAAACTCATCAATGCTATGAAGCATATCCACACTTAGATTTACACAAGCTATGCATCTACTAGTTCGATATAAGGTTCATGTTACATTGAGTAGGGAATATCCAACGTGAGGTCTATCAATCACTCTTGTTATACTCTAATGTCCATATCTTATCTTCTTCACTTATCCCAAAGGCTTCTAATATTTGACTGAACCCCTGAGACGACTCCACGTTCGAAGTCGATATCGTCTTCCGTTTACCTGCACCACTCTTTTGAAGTGCGAATGTGAGAACGGTCTCCATTAGCATTGTCGATAGCTAATACGTCAATATCAAGCCACACCTCTCATGACGCTCATTAGCCAAACTGCTCGTTTGCAAAGTACAACACATTTATCGATAGAATGTCACAAAGGGTTTATTTGATTACGCGTAACCAAATAAATCCTCTATGTATGGTTACTACTTTAGGCATTGGAGTAGCCAATTTAGCTATCCGTTGTAGTGACTATAATAGCAGAACTAATGCAATCGCAAGAGAAAGAGGACTCAAGAAGAATTTTGAAGGAGCTGGGAATGGAAAAGGAGACTATACCAGTGACACGCGAGCAGTACATAGAGATGCTCATTGAAGAATCCTTGCGAGAGGCTTCAGAAATGGAGAGAGGCTTCCTAGAATGGTGCGAACACCATGTCCCCGTTTGGCGGACACGAGGATATGATGAACAGTGGGTTCGTCAGCGTATTGAAACAGCGCAGAGTACGCGACGTTTGCATCGCACGTTCAAGGAACAGGAACTGACCTTGCTGGAGATATGTGAAGAGCTTCGCAAGGCCTATGCAGCGGCCCCAGAACTCTATGATTTGGCAGTCGAACGCGAATGGCGTCACCCAGGCTCCCTTCGCTATCGTGGAAATACCACCGATCTTCGGCAACGCTATACCCTCCGTGTCCTCATCTATGAAACAGATAAATTGGTCTACGAGAAGTTTTGTGTGTGGCGTGGGCTACCAGTGCCGAATCCTAATGCGCCTTTCTTTGAGCAGCCAGACACGATACGTGTGATACGCGACTTAAGTACGGTCGAAGAATTGGACGTGACGCTGGTAATGAGCCGATATGCGCTCCGCCTCCTTGATGAGCCAGAAAACCTCGCCCACAACCAGATCGCCTCACTGATGGAAGCATACGGGCAACATCTGCGAACCATCTTTTTCTCTACCTATCACTACCAACCAGAGGAATCAACAACACCCTATGTTCCCGTTACGATAGATGGTCCGCAGGATCATGATAGCTACTACAGCAAAGAATATCCATCATGAATCTCATGTATAAAAAGTAAGGGCTTTGAGGAGCGGGATACCTAGAGACTCTCATCAAGTCTTACCATCTATCCGCTTCATTTGGATAAACACATGTGGTATTGATGAATATACAACTCTTCATACCCTCTTTTCGTAGAGATACAGACGACGAGTATTACATTGCAGTTGTACGATTGTACCTTCGTAGAGCAAATAATCGTACTACAGTATGAGAAGTTGAGAAGCAATGGCGAAGAAGAAAGTTCTGCACTACGATGTCACCGCGCAACCACTCTTTGACTTAGTACAAGAGGAGTCTCCTCAGTCACACCTTGTACGTGAGGAGTCGTTCACCTCTCCCTGGCGCGAACTCAAAGCTCTTCACCATCACGCTCATCTAAGCATGGCAAATGCTTCTCTTGACCTACTCGCTGGGTTGAACGGTCCACAGCGCGAGGCTGTCACCACAACCAAAGGACCGCTCCTGATTTTTGCGGGTTCCGGTAGCGGGAAGACTCGTGTCATTACGCATCGCATTGCTCATCTCCTTCTCAACGAACAGGTCGAGGCCAAGCATATCCTGGCAGTCACCTTCACAAACAGAGCCGCTCGCGAGATGGACGACCGCTTGGAACGTCTGGTCCGTGAACACCGGACGCGTGATCTTATCATCTCCACGTTCCATTCGTTGTGCTATCGGCTTCTACGGCACGCCTCCGACGCATACCTCATGCGCTTTAGCCTAACCAACTCTTTCTCTATCGCGGATGAACTCGATTCGCTTCGTGCTCTTCGTGAAGTCACAAAACAGATGAACCTTGATGGCCTGGAAGAAAATCAGTGTAGTGCTGCATCCCTGCAAAGTGCCATTTCACAGGCCAAAAATGCCATGATCACTCCCTGCCAGATAGAAAAGCAGGCGGAAAAACAGAACAAGTACAGCTTGCACATCATTGCACGCGTGTATCGAGCCTACGAGTTTTTTCTCATACGCGCAAATTGTCTGGATTTCGACGATCCCCTTGGGTATACAATCCATTTATTACGGACGGAAAATCATGTTCGCACGCCTTACCAGGAGCGTTGGCAGTACATTCATGTAGACGAGTGGTAAGACACGAACGTGCCCCCAGTATGAGATTGTTCGATTGCTTGGACTGGGAACCAATAAACAGCAGACAGGTCTTCGTAATGTGTGCGTTGTTGGGGATGACGATCAGATGCTCTACACGTGGCGCGGTGCCAGTTCGGAGAACTTGGCACGTTTTGAAACTGGCTTTCATCCGCACATGATCATCCTCAATCAGAATTATCGTTCAACGCGACGTATCGTTGAGGCTTCACAGAGCGTCATACGCGCCAACACGCAGCGTCAGGAAAAACAGTTGTGGACGAAGCACGAGAAGGGTCCCCGCTGTTGTAAATCCCAACATTAAACTGGTCGTTTTAGTATAATTATCCTGGTGACTACTCTGCCTCTGAAGTGGCTTTACAAGCTTGTAGAGAAAATTTCTCTGCTACAATAATTATACTAAAACGACCAGTTTAATGTTGGGATTTATAATAAATGTTAGGAGCAACTAATCCTCTACATACTTAACTCGATCTCCTACTTTAACATAGCTCTCTTTTGAAGAAAGAGGTGCAGGCAACGTAGAATCAGATACCCTGAGAGTTTCAGGAACTTGTCGCACTGGTGCAAAAAGCTTATTTATAGATAAGTTGTAAGGTCCCGCAGGTATTTCCGTAATCCTATAGGTTGAGCAAATTGTGATTCTATCCCGTACCTCTGTAGCTTGAACAATTACTTTCGGGCGATCAACTACGTCCAGTACCTCACCAGTCTCTGGGTCAGATATTTCTTCGGGCGTGGGAGCAAGTATAGCAAACTTCATACCTCTCTTCACTCCTTGCATCTTCCCAATATTGATAGCAACTTCCCTTTCGTTCAGTATCTTCGCAACTTTCCCTTGTAAATGTTCTATATCTTCAGTCATTAAATACCTCCATTAGCCGCATGTAATAAGATTGCAACAGTCCTATCTATTCTTGGACGCACATGATCATCCATTTTGCTGCATAAAAATCCCCACCCTATCGGACTTGTTATTTTATTTGCCTTCGCAAGATAGCCACCTCTTATAACATCTACTACTTCAAATTCTCCCAATGTTTCTCCATTTGTTATAACTACAAACGTACTACCTATAGGGATAGGCTTCCCACAAGCAATCACCAAAAGAGGAGAATCAGCACTTGACTCCATACCCGTTACGTTATACGGCTGAATTCCTTCATCCAGAAGGATTTGAAGAAAAGACTTAAAGCTGTCTTCTATTTATCCACCATATGAAATAGCCTTATCGAGGTCATCATAAAGTAGGTCATATTGGCGTACTTTCTGTATTGTTGTACTCAAAATATTCCACCCCATATAAGCAGCCATTGGAACACCTATCAATAGGAAAAAATAACTACCCTTACCCATATAAGTAAGGAAGAGTAATTAGGAAAGATAAATGATACAAGGGCTAACAATACTCCAACTATAGTAAGCAGAATTGAGAGACCTAGAAACAACTTTGGTCTAACCACTCGCGGAGGTACAGATAACCTCGACATGACCCACAAATTCCCCTTAAAAAAGCTATAACTATTACAGAAATATATAATTACTACAATATTAACACGAATAAACATTGAATAAATAAGCAGAAAATACTAATATGGTACCTTCTGCTTACTCTACTGTGATAAAACAATGCTATCCTAAAAAGGTGCTTCCTCTCTAGATGACAAGTTACTAGAGAGCAATCCGTTGCTCGCTCTCTTCGTACCGAGAAACTAGAATTTCTCTACCGTGACATCTAAGGCCAGGGAAGGCCCTATTATCGCTTCCGATAATAGGGCCTTCCCTGTTGCCGCAACGAGGGCAAATACTCGCTTTTCCTGGTCGTATGTCTGCCATCATATCTCCTATCCATTATTGCCAAAACACCGCCAGCGGGATAGAATCACCTTGCAGTTTTCTCCTGTAGAGTGCCGCTAGGTGGATCGTGGAACTTTCCACGGTGTTACGAGCCACCGACAACGCAATAGAGCATTACGCCTCTCATACTGTACCGCACAAAAGGAAAACATGCAACGCTCGTATTGCTCCTATTACTTTCTTTTACCTTTTATCATGATGAAATGAACACCATGCGGGGCGGATATCCTATCAAGTAGGATATCCGCCCCGTGTGGAGTGACTCACTTACTTTTTATGTCGTGACCGTTCTTCAAGAACAACCGAGACAACCAATACCAGCAGTGTGAGCCACTGGCATAGTTCAGACATTGTTTCCTGCCCTTTCTCAGGACAGTTGAGCATCTTTGTTCAAGCTGCCCTGTCATACCATTTCACATCATCGTCCTGTATAGTTGCGCCGTACAGTAATGATACAAATATAATACCCGAATTTTGGATGGTTCACTAGAGGATTCAGTACGGAATTTTGATATGCTTACTCAAATAAAGTGTGTTGTACATATCCAACTTTTGTAATGCTAGTATATGACCATAAATTTCCTGTATTTTGCCTTGACTTAACAATATTTCTAGGGTATATTGCCTATACAAGATGAGAAAGAGCAAGGGGCTAAAGCTGCATACCCTGTCGTACCTAATTGCTTTTGTTCTACAGTTGCGCCGTACAGTAAAAGCAGTTCTACACAAGTAAGTAGCTTTAGTCCCATTTCCCCATTTCATCTCTAAAATAGTTGCTCAACTTCGCTAGAACCGCTACCAGTAGCCGAGCCGTTTCTCGTTCCCTTCGCACCGAGAAACTGAAATTTCTCAACTGTCACATCAAGAGACGTACGCACCTGATTATCACGGGTCGTATAGTCTCGCGGCGTAAAATCATCCTGCACAAACAATTGTTGACCTTTATTGACGTGAGCGTTAATCGTCTCCGCTGCCTATAAATCCCACCATTAAACTGGTCGTTTTAGTATAATTATCCTAGTAACTACTTTGCCCTCGAAGTAGTTACTAGGATAATTATAC
>CAXUGH010000060.1:1851-21148 GCA_964250365.1 uncultured Ktedonobacteraceae bacterium | reverse complement strand
CAGACCCTCATTGTAACTGCTGGTAGTGGAAGGGCACAACGCTGGGGCGGTCCAGTTGAGGAAATTCGACCGGGGGACGTGATTTGGTTCGCGCCAGGAGAGAAACATTGGCATGGTGCCACTCCAACCACCGCCATGACGCACATCGCTATTCAGGAACGGCTCGACGGCAAGATCGCAGACTGGATGGAAAAAGTGAGCGACGAACAATACCAAGGCTGATTGTGAAGAATAATAATAAGTACGAATACAAGCATACGCAGGCACTACAAGAGCAATCACCACTAGTATTGCCAAAAAGTGCTGTGTGGAATGGTATCAGTATTGAGCGTCACTCTCAACCAGCGGCAGAGTGCGAATTGTGCTTGCCACAGCACACCTTTTGTATTTTACTCAATGAGGGTTATACCGAGAGGCGTGTAGATGGTGGACATCTACTCGCCAATCGCGCTGAGCCAGGGGAGGTACTTTTCTACCCAGCATTCTCACAGCACTGGATACGTTGGCAGAAGGATGCAGAATTTTTACTCCTCTTTCTCGATTCATCGCTTATAACTCAGGATGAAGAGAACATTGCAGACTACGATGCTATCGAGGCTATGGAACGTAAGAGGGAGTTTCGAGATCCGCTAGTACAGCAGATAGGGCTGGCACTGAATGCCGAACTCGACGGAGGAATGGTAGACTCTTCTGCCCTTTACGCGGAATCACTGGCAACTGCATTGTCAGCACACTTGCTTCGCCATTATTCCACAAAAGAGAGCATAGTTCGAGATATAACTAGCAATGTTCCAAACGCTCCAATGCAGCGTGTTATTGAGTATATTCACTATAATCTTGCTCAACAGCTAACAATTGCCGAACTCTCCTTTATTGCCAATCTGAGTCCCTACCACTTCTCGCGCACCTTCAAGCAAGCAACTGGTATGGCCCCTCATCAATATGTCTTACACATTCGTATTGATCATGCAAAAGAACTGCTATTACAGGGCAACCTTTCCATTGCAGAAGTTGCTACGCGCGTCGGCTTTTTTGATCAGAGCCACTTCACCCGTTATTTCAAGCGTATAGTTGGCATTACTCCTCAGACACTACTTCAGCAAAAGAGCAAGAAAATACTAATTCTTCCCTGAAATGAGCAAGTTTTTCCAAGATGTCTTTGCTGTTCTCTTGCTACAATCAGGAAGCTGGCGGATAAACCGCTATTGACAATACACATTGGAAATAGGAGTATTGTTTTATGGCAGAGGAAGAAAACAAGGCCATTGTGCGTCGCACATGGGAAGAATTGTTCAATCAAGGTAAACTAGAGACGGCAGACGAACTTATTTCCGCTTCGTTTCTTAATCACGCTGCGCCTAGCACAACGCTGGGACCTGCCTCTTTCAGACAACTCGTTCTGTTTTATCGCAACGCTTTTCCCGATGTGAAATTTATCATCGAAGATATACTTGCTGATGGCGATAAAGTGGTAATGCGTAACTCGTTTAGTGGCACGCATCAAGGCACGTTTATGGGCATTGCTCCAACGGGAAGGCACGTTTCACAGGAACAGATACACATCGTGTGTGTGGCAGATGGTCAGGTCGTGGAACATTGGGCAGTACGCGATGATTTGAGTTTAATGCGGCAACTAGGCGTTATACGGTAAATCGGAAGGTTACAAACATGAATCACTCAAAAATAGATGTCAATGACACGCTTGTTCTTTTCGCAGACCTGCAAGCAGGAATTGCTGATCTACCACTCACCGTTCCCTATGCACGGCTACAAAAAGGCGTTCATGCCCTTTCACGTCTGGCTCATTTGCTACAAATACCTGCGATTGTCTCGGCGGTTCAAGGTCAGGATGGAAGCCCTGCAAAGATTATGCCGGAAATTGCACAGGGATTGGGTAATTTGCCAATTCACTATCGCACGACTACTGACTCATTCGAGAATCAAGCTATCAAGCAAGCAATCGAGAACATGGGGAGAAAGACCCTTCTGATTTCAGGAGTTGCTACTGAAATCGCGGTTCAATTGCCTGCGCTTTCTGCTTGCGATCAACGGTATCGCGTTTTCATTGTGGTTGATGCTGTCGGAGGGATTAGTGAGCGTAGCGAGGATGCTGCATTACGCCGTATCGCGCAAGCAGGCGGTTCTACTGTCTCTGTTGCAGGGCTTTCGGGAGAATTGGCTGGCGATTTCTCACAACCAGTAGCACAGCAGGCCATAGGGATTCTCTTTGAACTGGCTGGTGGAGCATAGGATGGTGAGCAACGCAAGTTCTCCGGCATTGATCATCATATCCGCGATGATCACACCCGCTCTCTTGATTCTCGGCTCTGCCTCTCTTGTAGCAACGGCACTGCAACGGCTGGCACGAGCCGTTGATCGTTCCAGGGCGATATTGCAACAGTCCAAAGAGGAGGCAAGCAAGATGGGCTGGTCGCAGGACATGTCGCAACGTTGGCTTACGCGCTATGCCACACGTTCAGTGCTGGCAGAGCGAGCCGTTACGTCGTTCTTTCTCGCGGTGGGCATCCTGGTGTTAGGCTGTCTGTCGATTGCCATAGACCGCTTGTCCAGCGACATGCTTACCTGGTTGCCAGTGAGTCTTACGATTATCGGAATGTTTATGATACTTGCAGGAGCATTGTTCATGGTGCAAGAATCACGACTTGCAAGCCTGCAGATTCGAGAGGAGATACAACAGCTGCGTAGAAATTAAAGGCAGCATGACAGGGGCAGAGCCGCTGTCACTACTATAGACGCGCAAGCGGCGTGACGAGATATAGTAGGGACCGCGGCTCTGCCCCTCCCATATACGCTCTATACGATAGTCACAAGACTATCCACACCATAGCAAAGCGTACTATAATAGAGAGGTAATCAATCCACACATTACGATATGAATAAGATGGGTGAACGTGGGTTGGGAGTTTCAAATATACAAAGGAATGTTAGTTTCATGAACGATCTTGAAACCTTTTATGGACCAAATGCGGGCTACGTGCTTGACCTCTATGACCGCTATACGCACGATCCCGCAGCGGTTGATGCAGATACACGGGCGTTTTTTGATTCGTGGTCGCCTGACCATTCAGAGGATCAACAGGAAAGCGTGTCATATCCTGATGCACAACCAACGAACTATGATGTTACGAGCGGAGAGGCTGTGTTGCCTCAGGTTTCACAAATTGTTGCGGCCTCCGCACTTGCACATGCTATTCGCGAACGTGGACATCTCGGTGCCAACCTTGATCCACTCGGCAAAGAGCCATTGGGCGATCCCGCCCTTTTACCCGAATACTATGGTTTGACAGATGAAGACCTTGCTCAGATGCCGCCAACGGTGGTTGGTGGGCATGCTGCTGAAAACGCCTCTAATGCACTCGAAGCCATTAACGCACTACGCTCTATGTATTCAGGCACGATTAGCTATGAGTTCGATCAGGTGAAGAGCGCGGAAGAGCGTCGCTGGCTACGCGATGCGGTTGGCTTGCGCCTCTATCATTCTACTCCTGGCTCTATAGAGGCACGCAAATTGCTCAAACGCCTGACACAGGTTGAGGTGTTCGAGCGATATCTACACCAAACCTTTACAGGTCAGAAACGCTTTTCGATAGAGGGAACCGATACACTGATTCCCATGCTTGATGAAATCATCACTGGTGCCATCGACTCGGAGACGCGTGAAGTAGTGATTGGCATGGCGCATCGTGGTCGTCTCAACGTGCTGGCGCATATTCTCGAAAAGCCCTACGGCGCGATATTGACCGAGTTCAGCCACGCGAAGCGCGAAGAAGGCGTGCCCTTGACCGATACTTTTGGCTTTGGCTGGACGGGTGATGTAAAATATCACCTTGGCGCGGAACATGTACTGGGTGAAGATGCCTCTCATGTCTCGCTCAAAATTGTGCTGGCACCAAATCCTAGCCACCTGGAATTTGTTAATCCTGTGATTGAGGGTATGTCTCGTGCCGCACAGGAAAATCGTTCGGCGGCAGGCTCACCAAAACTGGACGTAGACCATACGTTGCCAATAGTGATTCATGGTGATGCAGCCTTCCCCGGCGAGGGTATTGTCGCTGAGACGTTAAATTTGTGGCATCTGCGCGGCTACTGGGTCGGCGGCACTATTCACATAATCGCCAATAACCAGCTTGGCTTTACCACGAACCCCGATGACAGCCGCTCAACACACTTTGCAAGCGACTTGGCAAAAGGCTTTGAAATGCCGATTATCCATGTCAATGCCGACGACCCCTATGCCTGTTTGACGGCGGTACGTATCGCGCACGCCTTCCGTGACCGTTTCCATAAAGATGTGCTTGTCGATCTTGTTGGCTATCGTCGTTGGGGCCATAATGAAGGTGATGAGCCAGCATTCACGCAACCTAGAATGTACGAAACGATTCGTTCGCATCCGACGGTCCGTGCGCTGTATGCTCAGCGTTTAGAGCAAGAGGGGCTACTATCGCAGCAAGAGGCCGATGCAATGGTGAATGACGCTCAGGGCGTTTTAGAGCAGGCCAAGCACGAGGCGGATAGTGGCGCATATCAGACCGATCCGATAGGTAAGAATGGCGCAAACGGCAACGGCAAAGAGGTACTTGTGCCACCTGCTGTTTCCGTGCAACAACTACAAACCTATAATAAAGAACTGCTGACATGGCCTGATGACTTTACGCCGAACACAAAACTTTCGCGCACTCTACAGCGTCGTGCTAACGCACTTGGACCAGAGGGCGGTATTGATTGGGGACAGGCCGAGGCACTCGCGTTCGCCTCTATTCTCGCCGATGGCACGCCGATTCGCCTGACTGGACAGGACTCCGAGCGTGGCACCTTCAGTCATCGTCACGCGGTACTGCACAATCAGGAGAACGATAAGCTCTATATTCCGCTACAGCATCTTGCCGAGGCGAAGGCGTCGTTTTCCATCTACAATAGTCCTTTGAGCGAGTCTGCTGCAATGGGCTTTGAGTATGGCTATAGCGTCCATGCCCCCGAAGTACTTGTATTATGGGAGGCACAATTCGGTGATTTCGCCAATGTCGCACAGGTGATTATCGACCAGTTCCTGGTTTCAGGTCGTGCGAAGTGGAAGCAAGAGTCGTCCCTAGTGTTGCTGCTGCCACATGGTTACGAAGGGCAAGGACCAGAACATTCTAGCGCACGCCTCGAACGCTACCTGCAACTTGCTGCCGAAGATAATATACAGGTGGCGAACTGCTCAACGGCGGCGCAATACTATCATCTGCTGCGCCGACAGGCGTACAATCTCAAGCACCATCCTCGACCATTGATCATGATGACGCCGAAGAGTTTGTTACGACATCCACTCTCCTCGTCGCGATTAGAGGATTTGACGGAGAACACGTTCCAACCTGTGTTGGACGATACGAAGGCGCGGTTGAATGCGGCAAACGTGCGGCGCGTCGTGCTGTGTACTGGCAAAATCGCTATTGATTTACTTTCGCACGAGAGCAGAACAAGCGTTGATGATATCGCGATTGTGCGTGTCGAAATGCTTTATCCATTTCCAGAGCAAGCGGTGCGAAAAGTGCTTGCACAATATCCCAACGCGCGTGAGGTTGTCTGGGTACAGGAAGAGCCGCACAACATGGGTGCATGGTTGTACGTGATGCCACATCTCACTGCCCTTGTCGATTCATCTATTCAGGTTGGGGTTATCTCGCGCCCTGACCGTTCGAGTCCAGCTACTGGCTTCTGGGATTGGTACATCGCGGAACAGGAAAAAATCACCACTGAGGCATCTCACTTGCCACTAAGCCAGCGCGGAGGAAACTATGTCCACTGAAATTGTCGTCCCAACGTTGGGAGAGTCTATAGTTGATGCTACGATTGCATCATGGCTCAAAAAAGAAGGCGATACCGTTCATCAGGGCGAGGCTCTGGTGGAGCTTGAGACCGATAAGGTCAATGTCGAGGTCAACGCTGAACAGGATGGCGTGCTACAGAAAGTTGTCAAGCAAGAAGGCGATACCGTTGCCGTAGGCGAAGTACTCGGCATTCTCGCTGAAAGTGGCACTTCAAATGGAGTGAAGGAGTCTAAGGAGACAGCTCCTGCGACAAACACCATCAGTTCTCCACCGCAAACGGCACCCGCTGATGCAGAGGCTCCCGTTGCACCTGTTCAAGCTACCGCTCCACAGCAACGTCCAGCACAACAACCTGTTGAGCAACAGCCAGCCGCACTGCAAACGTCAACGGAGGCACAGCGACCACCGTCACCACTGGCACGTCGCATCGCCGCCGAACACAACGTCGATATCTCGCAGGTGCGAGCGACCAGCCCTCACGGACGTATCACGCGTGAGGATGTCGTGAACTATCTGGAACAGAATGCCTCATTGACTCCTCAACAAGCACAGACACCTGTCGCACAAACGCAACAAGCTCCTGCGTCTGTCGCGGAACCAGTACAAGCACCGCGTAGTACAAGCAATGGTGCAAGTGCTTCGGCAGTGGCACCAACTTCCACTGCGCCGCGAGGACGTGAGGAACGCATTCGCATGTCACGCCGACGACAAACGATAGCGCAACGTCTCGTCGAGGCACAACACACGGCGGCGATGCTCACAACCTTCAACGAGGTCGATATGAGCGCGATTATGGATGTTCGCAGTCGTCGCAAAGACGCCTTCAAAGAGAGAAATGGTGTTTCGCTTGGCTTTATGTCGTTCTTCACGAAGGCGGCGGTTGGTGCCCTCAAAGCCTTTCCGCGCCTGAATGCAGAGATACAGGGCAACGAGTTTGTCTTGAAGCACTACTACGATATCGGTATCGCCGTTGGTGCCGACGAAGGGCTGGTGGTGCCTGTATTGCGTGACGCCGATAGCAAGAGCTTTGCTCAGATCGAGCGTGAAATTGCCGAACTTGCTAAGAAGGCGCGTGCCAATACGCTCTCGCTTTCAGAGCTACAGGGCGGTACCTTCACGATTACCAATGGTGGCGTCTTCGGCTCTCTACTCTCAACGCCAATTCTCAACGCGCCACAGGTCGGTATCCTCGGCATGCATAAGATCGAGCAACGCCCTATCGCGCTGGATGGGCAGGTAGTCATTCGTTCCATGATGTATCTCGCGCTCTCCTACGATCATCGTATCGTCGATGGTAGCGAGGCGGTGCGATTTCTTGTCCGCATCAAAGAACTGGTCGAGGACCCGGAAACGCTATTGCTTGAAGGGTAAGGATAACCGAGGCATAGATGTTGTACCTTGTATCTTGTGACTTTGCAGTAGAGCAACATCGACTTTGCAATGAAGTAGAGGCGTCTTTGCAGGAGAGCAAGGACGCCTTTGCATTACAGTACTTCTCTTTATTGATGGTGAAGCGATATCTCATCTCTTGAAAAACTCTTCCAATACGGAAGCCAGGACCTCAGGGACGATATCATGACTTATGTCATATCGCAGCTTACACTGCTTGTAACACGGCGAGTGTATTACCTGCTGGGTCTTTAAACCACGCAATATCCGGCCCCATTTGGAGGGCGAGACCACGAAGGATGCCTTTTCCGTCCGTTTTTGGACCCTCTTCGTAGTGTTCAAACTGCACTCCTCGGTTGGTCAGTTCATCTACCGCTTCGTCGATATGTTCAACCACAAAGTTTAAGATCGTGAATGTTGCTGGATGGTGGTCGTCTTTGGGATATGCAAACACTGTGCTGCCACTTGGCAAATGCAGTCTTATCCCGACGCCATCCTCCTCCACGTGTAAACCAAGCGTTTCAGCATAAAATGCTTTGGCTTGTGCTAGGTCGTTCACTGAGAACCCACTAAATGCAGATGTTGGTGTAAACATTGTTTTCCTCCTTATTGTATTTATTGTCATACCTGCTTTAGTCATCTATTGCTTGATAAGCCAACGTCCAGAATGAGACGTTCAGCGGATTGGAGAAACCGAAGGAGCAAGGGGTCATCAGAATGGTAATCATGTCCTCTCTGGGGTCTGAATACCAGGATGTACCCATGCCACCATCCCAGCCGTATCGTCCTGGAACTGCTGAGATGTCGTCGCGCTTGGTAATCATGGAGACGCCGAAGCCCCAGCCTAGATGCTCAAAAAAGCCAGGGAACAGGCCAGACACTGCTTTCTGCTCAGGCGTGAGCTGGTCAGTCGTCATGGCTTCAATAGAGAGCCTGGAAAGGATACGCTCGGTGCCGTACTTGCCCTGCGCGAGCATCATTTGACCAAAGGCGAGATAGTCGTCAATGGTTGAGACCAGTCCTCCGGCTCCCGATGGGAAGGCTGGCGCATGACTCCATTGACCTCCAACTGCCTGATCGTATACGGTCAACTTCCCACTTGTCGGGTTAGTCCAATAACTGGTTGTTAATCGATCCAATGATAGCTCTGGCACGTTGAAACTGGTATCCTTCATGCCGAGAGGCTCGAAGATGCGCTCACGTAAGAATGTCTCAAGTGGCTGACTTGAGGCGCGTGCAATCAGGACGCCAAGTACATCGGACCCGGTATTATACATCCACTTTTCGCCTGGTTGATGCATAAGCGGAAGTTGTCCTAGACGGTGCATCCATTCATCTGGGTCTGGCATTTGCGATGGGTTTGGAGGTCCCATGCCAATCTGTTGCTCCTGTGCAGCTTTAAGAATCGGAGCCGTATCAGGTGGTGCCATCACCTGCCCAAAGCCCATGCGAAAGGTGAGCAGGTCACGCACTGTGATTGGTCGCTGCACAGGTTCAGTGTCGTCAAGTGGGCCATCAAATCGTTTCAACACCTGACGCGCCGCCAGTTCGGGAAGGAGTGTGTCCACCGACATGTCCAGTTGCAGCTTCCCTTCTTCCACGAGAATCATCGTTGCCACAGCGATGATTGGCTTGGTCATGGAGGAGATACGGAAGATAGTATCGTACTGCATGGGAACACTTTCCCCAAATGCCCGTGTCCCGATTACATCAGCATGTACCTCGCCTCGTCTGCTTACCAGTGTGATAAGGCCGGGCACTTCACCACGCTCGACAGCACCATTCATGACATCATGCAGGCGGCTTAGCCGAGCTTTCGACAATCCTGAAATACTCATTCTCAACATTCTCCATTTTGCTTCTTGCCTATCGTGTTTTTTGAAATTCTCACTACACTGTTTCCTTGTAGGACTTCTCAAAGTGGAAGTTAGAACTGGTGACGAGTGTGGCTGAAGGTGCCCTTAGCGAATGCGAGTATCTTAGTGGGTGTGACCGAGAACACAAGGGCTATCCCACCATCTTTGTGGTGAAAGTTGCCGCTACGTGCCTCAAATTGCCACTGCCCATCCCATTTCGTTGCCCATGCCTTGGCGAGGCGTTTGAGCATATCATCATTGGTGACTTGGATGGCATTCCCTTCCACCACCACGTCTAGCCCTCCCTTCCACTGATTGCAGCCTGTCGTCAGAATTACATGCGGATTCCCACGCAGATTCATAGCCTTCTGTTCGGTAGCTCCAGTGGAGAAGTGAATAGCTTCATCAAGCCACACGGCAACGAGTGGAGTGACGTGGGGGCGACCGTCGACTCGGACCGTCGATAGCCAGAACAACTCTGCATTTTCAAGGACTCGACGCGTCTCGTCCCATTGCGTGGTAACGGCATTCGGGTCGCTGAAGCGTGGGTCAATGTTCGTGATCGGTGCGTTCATCACAGGAACTCCTTCTGTTCATACAAAGTAGTTTCTCCTCTGCATAGAAATATTAGCAGAGAGTGTTCTTTGAGAGTATACTCTATAACGAGTGAGAATACATCAGCAAGGTGACACATGGCTGTTCCCTATTTTCTTACTGTACTTGTCTTTTCCTACATCAAAGGAACCCACATATAAAGGCATTCTTGCTGGATGGAAAATGCTGAGCCTCGACCAATTTGGCGCACCAGTAGTAACAACGCAGAGCGCGTCTCCTTATGACAACAGCCACGAACTCATTGTCACACTACCCCTCGTGGAGAGAAGGCAGCGGGCAACGCCTATCACGGGAGTACAGCTACCGATCCAGCGACTCCATTGGATGCTAATAACTAGCCAGCATATGCCAGCGAATGGAGCTACATTATGTGCAAGTAATGCACGTTCAAAAATCATAAATGACAGAAAACGCAATACTGAGAGCTATTTTTAATAAACTCTCGGTATTGCGTTTCAATTTGATGTGTCTCCCTCTTTCCCCGTCTATACTATTAGAAAGCTATAGGGCAAATGACATGTGCATCCTCTTCACTAACCTGCTATAATCTAGGAGAAATGCACAGAATATTCTATTTGGGGGTCGTAATGGTAATGCAACCGGAAAATGTTTACCCACGTCAAGCGGGAAACAGTGATGATATGAGTTCGCTCGTTGGCAAATCGCTGGGGCAGTTCCGTGTTGTAGAACGTATCGGTTCAGGCGGCATGGCGACCGTCTTCAAAGCGTATCAGCCGACGCTGGATCGCTACGTTGCCATCAAAGTGTTGCCTCCGCATCATGCACGCGATCAGGTATTTGTGAAACGCTTTGTGCAGGAGGCACGGTCGGTTGCGAAACTGACGCACCCCAACATCGTACAAATTCACGACTTTAGCTCCGAAGAAGAAAACAACCTCACCTATATCGTCATGGAGTATGTCGATGGCGGCACGCTCAAAGAACGCTTGAAGCGTGCCTTGCCCATACCAGAGGCAGTAGGTTATATCATTCAGGCGGCGGAGGGACTGGATTGCGCTCATCGACACGGTATTATTCACCGCGATGTTAAGCCAGCCAACATGCTGTTGCGGAAGGATGGACACCTGCTTCTCTCCGACTTTGGCATCGCTAAAATTCTTGAGGGCACCACGAATCTAACGCGTGTCGGTACAGGTATTGGTACGCCGCAATATATGTCTCCTGAGCAGGGAACGGGTCAACCTGTGAATCGCCAAAGCGATATTTATTCGCTCGGCATCGTGTTTTTTCATGCATTGACAGGACGTGTACCATTTACCGCCGACAATCCCTTATCCATCACGCTCAAGCATCTGAATGATCCATTTCCGAAAGAGCGTATGGTGGCTGAGAGTGTACCCAATCCTATCGTACAGGTCGTATTAAAGATGACGGCGAAGAACGCGCAAGATCGCTATCAATCTGCTGAAGAGGTGATTGACGCTCTGACACAGGCGTTGGATGCCTCGAATATAGCGATGCCACGTATGCGGTTTGGCATTGGACCTTCGGGACCATTCGCGGAGCCGAAAGGAGTGCCTTCTGGCAATCTCTCTGCTAATGGACGACTCAGCAAGCCCGACGCGTTTCCACCGAGTAATCCACAGGCAAAAGTGCAACTCGTGTGCTTCCGCTGTGGGTCATTGAGCGATAGTTCTACGGTCTATTGTACTGTGTGTGGCTATGAGTTGTCGGATAAGCTGGCGAGCGCAGATCGTTTTCGTGGTCCAAACGGTCGCTTTGTGCTTGCTCGTCTGTCGATGCAAAACGGACCGATGGGGGGACGCTCCTATCGCTTCCATCAGGTGGTGACGACGATTGGACGCATGAATGGCAACGATTTGATTATGTCGGGGCACACCGTTTCACGTCGCCATGCGCGCCTCTGGTTTGATGCAGGTCGCTGGTGGCTACAAGACGTTGATAGTAATAATGGTACCTTAATTAACGGCAAACGTATTATGCAAGCGACGGTACTGAATGATGGCGATGTAATCAACTTTGGCGATGAGGTAGTCGTATTTAATACAACCTATGCTTGATAGGCAAAGAGAAAAAAAGATACTATCTATACAGTAACTCTCTGATAGTGAAGAGGATACTGCTGTGAATGTTTAGGAAGGACATTTCCATGAGTTCTATGAATCCAGTGGTCGCGGCGGCACAACAGGTATTACTGGGTGCTGCGGTAAAACAAAATCATGCACTTGAGCATGCAACAATTGTGATGCTTGAAAAGAAGTTAGATGTACGTCTGTCGGGTGTCTCGTCTGCGGTAGGTTTCTTCATCTTTGGCGAGGTTGCAACCGAAGAGATTCTGCCTACGGCGCAAGAGGCGTTGAATGTGTTGCGTACCACAAATCCTGACCTTGCCATCAATCCACGCTGCGGTACCAACCTCGCAGTGACTGGCTTGCTGACTGGCTTGTCCGCGATGGCAGTGGCACGATTGCGCCGACCGTATGGAACCGCGAACAATGTTATCACGGCTTCGACTGCAGCGGTTGTGCTGGCGCGTCCGGTAGGGCTGACAGTGCAACGCTATATCACGACGCAGACGCCAAACGACTCAATGCGTGTCGTCAAAGTGTCAAAGCTCTCGCTGTTTGGTACTCCTGCACACTTTGTGCATACTGAGAATCCAGACGCATCTGGATTGTTTTCGTAGCATATATAAGGAAGAAAGCATGAAGCCGAACCGCACCGACTTTCTCGTTGAGACGACGTGGTTAGCCGAGCATCTGAACGATCCGCACCTGCGCGTCGTTGATATGCGCGGCTATGTCCGCAATGTCGTCAAAGATGGTGTTCCCGACGCGCTCTATGTAGGGGCACACGATGAGTACCTGCAAGGGCACATTCCCGGTGCCTTATATATCGACTGGACGAGCGATATAGTAAACCATGACGATGCGGTAGAGGCGCAGATAGCACCCGCGCAACGTTTTGCCGAAACGATGGCGCGGCTTGGCATAGGCGACCAGCATCTCGTGGTCGCCTATGATGCCCACCCGACTTCGCAGTTTGCAACCCGTCTGTGGTGGGCACTCAATTACTATGGGCATAGAGAGGTCGTGATACTCAACGGTGGCCTCTCGAAATGGCAACGCGAAAATTTGCCTCTCGATACTGTTGTCCCTGCCTACCCACCCGCGACCTTCACGGCAGAGGTACAGCCACAACTGCGTGCAACTGCGGAAGAGATGTTGACGTTCCTGGGACAACAAGGCATTACGCTGGTCGATGCACGAGACCGAGGGCAGTATACGGGTGAGGTTGTACGTGGGCATAGCCGCGCTGGACATATTCCTGGTGCTCAAAACTTTCCACGCGAAGAGGTAATCGATCCCGCGACAGGCACGTTTCGTAGCAACGAAGAACTTGCTAAATTGTTTCAGGACGCTGGCATTTCTCCAGAGGAGCATGTGGTGGCGTACTGTAACGGTGGCGTTGCCGCGACAACGGTGCTTTTCACACTGGCAATGCTAGGCTACCCTCATTTGACGAACTACGATGGCTCATGGAATGAGTGGGGCAAGCGCAACGACCTCCCTGTAGAGTTGTAAGATGTATGAGCATGCATGACCCGAATCAGTCAACCAACGACCAAGAGGAATTGCTCGACCTGAATACGGTCATGCACTCGTTTGGTATCCATGACTGGAAAAACCTCGGCCCCTCTGATGACACCAATGTTACGAGTATGAACTTGATTGTCGAAATAGAGGGGCAACGCTACTTGCTACGCGAACGTCCAGAAGGGCTGGTGGAAGAGGACTTGAGCCACCGCTATGCCTTCCAGGACTATTTACGACAAGCAGGTATTCCGATACCTCCCTTTTTCTTGACCTTGCAGGGAGAGCCTGTGGTAACGCTTGGCGATGAGTCCTTTGAGTTGCAGCAATGGGCAAGCGGAGAATGGTTTAGTACCGCTGACCCACGTTCGCTGGACTGGGTGAGCTTCGCTGGTAGAATGCTGGGACGCATTCATCGTGCATCATCGGAGTACAAGGGACCTATTCATCGCTGGCCTTCCGAAGTACACATAGGGAGCCTCGTACAACGCTCTCTTAGCCTTGCGCGAGCACGAGCCGATTTGAGCGAGATTCAGGCCGTTGCCGCCGCTCTCTCGCAATGGGCAGATTCATGGGAAGCCGTTCTGCCACAAGCAATGATGGCGATTGGTGCGGGTAAAGAACTACCGGAATTTCATATTCATGGCGACTATCATGCCCTTAATCTACGCTTTGGCTCGTTTGGCGTAACCTCGGTCATCGGCTTTGAGGCGTCGCGCTGGGAAAAACGCATCTTTGAAGTTGCCAATGGCCTCTTCTCTTTCAGCGCGTTATCCTGGCTAGCAGGTAGTGGCGCGACACGCCCACTTGTGAAGCGTGGCCTTGAACCAGAGCGTGCTAGACGCTTCCTGCAAGCATACGGAGAGGTATATCCCCCCGTTGCTGGCGAGGCATCGCTTCTCGTCGATGCGCTGCTCCTCATTGCTCCACTTGCGATTATCAATGGACCACTCGAAGCCCTCTTCTACGAGCAAGAGAAGCCTGACACCACGCTTATCGACGAGATGCTACAGCGTATTGCATGGGCATCTTCGCTTCCTGCATGGCTTGCTCGTGTGCGTAACTCTCTGGCTGAGATGTGGGTGTAACTCGTTATTCTCGTATTGCAAAAGGATTGATCAACTCGCATGTCTTCATTCCCATACAAGAAGTTTCTACACTTTGGACGAGAAGAGCTTTTTGTTCTCTCAGTAATTCTTATAGCAGTAGTGCTACGGCTTATTTTGCTCTATAACCACTGGCCTGTTACCAATAGTGATGAGGGTAACATGGGTATTCTCGCACGTCATGTTGCTTTTAATGGTGATACACCGATTTTCTTTTATGGTTTACCTTACCTGGGACCGCTTGAAGGCTATGTTGCTGCGCCACTATTCCAGCTTTTCGGTCCTTCAATGTTCCTGCTTCGGCTTGCGCTCCTACCCTATTTCGTGCTGTTTTTGCCCTGCATGTATTATTTAACGCGTCTACTCTATACGAGGAGGCTTGCGGTATTTGTTACGCTTTTGTTTTGCTTTGGCTCCGTAGAAATTCTCAGAAGGCAGCTGAGAGCGGTGGGGGAATATCCAGAGACATTGTTCTTCGCTGCCTTTATTACACTTGTTGTGTATTGGCTCGTTCTCTCTGCTCATCGAATACCCGAACAGAAGCGAACGACAGGATTTCGTATAGCCGCATACGGACTATTAGGTCTTGTTGTAGGATGTGCGCTCTGGGTTGATTTCCTGATTTTGCCGATACTGGGTACCTCGACTTTGTTGCTTCTTCTCTTCTCGCGTCGAGAGGTGCTATCGTGGGCTGGTCTGAGCCTACTTGTAGGTCTACTTGTCGGTGCTTTTCCACTGATTTACTACAATCTTACTGCACCTTTGAGCCAGAATTCGCTTGCTGTTTTGCTGTCAATTCAGCATTCGGGAGCAGCACAGCATCCTCCATTTCTACAGCAAATTGTGGGTGCGGTGATGGTGGGTCTCCCTGATGCAACAGGCTTCAATCCTCTGTGTTACGCCAACGCCTTTCCTTATTTCGGACCTGTTAATGCATCTTGCGTCGTGCTACAGGGAGGTTGGGGTATAACCTATTTGATACTCTGGACGTGTGTGACACTGTGGACACTACAAGTTCTCTGGCGAGGATGGAAGAATAAAGTGTTTCGGAACTCAGCAATGGAGCGGCAGGATTTCATACGTCAATGTTGCCGTTTGATGCTACTGGTGAGCGCGGGCGGCACTATTTTTCTCTATGCTATTAGTCCGGCAGCGGCTGTATTTCCAGGACCAACTGCACGCTATCTTCTGTGCGTCCTTGTTACAACGCCTGTACTATTGTGGCCTTTCTGGAATGGAACCTGTATGCTTGCGGGTACTGTGAACTGGCGAACGAGACTTTTTACAGTCCTGCGTGCTGGTGTTTTGTTGCTGGTACTCATCTTATTTGTCATAGGAACCTTCCTAACATTTCTGCAGATACCACAGGCACAAGCCGCATACGCCAAGCAGGATCGCGTTGTGCAACACTTGCTTGCCCTTCATGCGACACGCATCTACTCGGAGTATTGGACGTGCAATAATCTTACATTTCAAAGTGGAGA
This sequence comes from uncultured Ktedonobacteraceae bacterium, assembly GCA_964250365.1. Taxonomy (GTDB): domain Bacteria; phylum Chloroflexota; class Ktedonobacteria; order Ktedonobacterales; family Ktedonobacteraceae; genus JBBQVS01. The sequence continues at coordinate 5,292 of CAXUGH010000060.1, read as the reverse complement.
GAAAATTATCTGTAGTTCCCTCGACGAGCAACTACACCCTGGATTTGACCGCTATGCGCCCTATACAGCAATAGTGAGGAATGCAAGCTATCACAGTTATATATTTCCGCGTAGCTTTCCACAGGTTGCACTACTTGATAATAGAATGCACACAGATGCTCAGTTTAGCAGTGTGTATCAACGAAGTACGTTTGAAGGATATGTTATTTTTGCTCCGAAAACTGTAGGCTACGGAGTACCTTATCCCACTGTTCTAAGGGAGACTACATAACATGCGTATCCGCAACTACAAACCAGAAAACTTACCCACGATTGTACAAATTCAACAGACTGCATTACAAATTGATGGCTCTACAGTACCGCAGCCCTCAATCGAGGTGTGGCTGGAAAACGCCGATGCGGAAGCTAACGCCTTTGTGGTCACGGACGATGATGACGAACTCAATGGCTGGGGACAAGCAGGTACGCTCGACGGTCTTGAGGGAGAGGTTGCTGGTTATACTACGGTGACGCTTTTTCGAGATGAGAATGGCTACCATTTTCTATGTCAGGGAGCGGTGAATCCTCAACAACGAGGGCAAGGTGCTGGTCGCCTATTGCTTGTTGGTGCGTTAAATCGTGCGCGTATTTTAGCGGCGGAGTTCGAGTTCGAGGCCGAACAGGAAGGCATCCCTATCTACTTTGAAGCTCTGCTACCTATACGTGATACTCTCTCATCTCAGCTTGCGGAAAAGTGTGAAATGCAAGCTGTGGAGGAGATGCAACAAAATGGTATGCAGTTGTATAGACGTGAGTTGTGGTGATTCATAAAAGAAATCAATCTACTCGGATGAGCAAAAGCTCATCCGAGTAGATTGATTTCTTTTATACTTTCACAAAATCCGTTTTTACGATGTGCGTCCCGTCGGTAAGCTGCTCTATCGTATAGTCATCGAATAGCACGGGGTCGGCCTGTTGGATACAGAGGAAGGTGCGTACTCCTAGTTCACGTATCTCGACCTCAGCATGCGTGCTTGCCCGCTCTTCGATGAAATGTCGCCATGCCCGCACATTGCCTGTGACGACGATAACCGTTTCTGTCTCGTTCGGTAGAACAGAACGTGCGCTCTGTCGCACTTTTTTGAGTAGGTCGGTCTTGGCCTCGGCACTCAGAATGTTGACACCCGCATTTTGCATCTCTAGTAGTCGATTGGTAAGCGTCGCGTATTCGTCGGCTGCACGCTCAATGCGTTGCAGGAATTGCGTGTGGAGCAGTTCATCATTTTGATACTCTGGTCGCTCGACGAAGCGGAGTGTGCGACCTCCTACATAGCGCTGACTCAATTGGGAGTATGAGAATCCGGACCTGTGCCGAATCAGTTCGTGCGTGACGCTGCGGGAGATGCCGTAGAGGAGGAGGCTGTAGTTGGCATGCTCGAAGACGGAGCCGTGACCGGAGGATTTGAGGTTGTCGAAATAACGTTTGGCTTGCTCGTTCATTGACCGTTTGGGGCCAAAGCTCATGTAGCAGGTCTGACCCGCAATTTTGCATAGTTGGGCACCATCGGGGAGAGGTGTGGGATCGTTGATATACTCAGGAAAATTGAGAGAGGGATTGAAGCTTTGAAGAAAGCCTGTTAAGCTTGCGATATGTGTATGAGGGCGTGCGAGTACGGCAATTCCTGGCCTCGATAAATAGGGCACACCTGCGGGTGAGTTGGAAACCGGTGAGTCAAGCGTGGCAAAACCCAACTCGACGTTTCCCCCCAACTCTTGAAAGAGCATCTCACTATCGACTGTAGGCATGTTGTTCTCCTTACTATGGCGTACTCAGATTACAATTGTCTACAGTCTAACAGGTTCGTTGCTTCTTGGCTACTGTTCTGTAGTTGGCTCTGCTGGAGGAGGTGCCGCAAGAAGTTTATCGAGTGTAGATTTGCGGATGCGGTACGCTTGCCGTTCGCCACGATGTGGTAAGGGAATAGCTTCAAGTATACCAGTTTTAATCCAACGTCTTACCGTTGTGTCGTCTACGCGCAACTGCTTGGCAACCTCATGTACTGTAAGCAAATCTCCGCTGTCATATATCATGGTGGGTTTCTCTTTCTGGTCCTGTCCTGATGTACGGTCAGACCGTTGTACTATTCAATCCTGTAAAAAAATATTCTAGGACTGATCACATGATATCTATTTGACTATAACAACGAACGTCCTGTTTTTCGGTAACGTATACTTTGCATCACGGTACTGCGGCTACTGCATGTGTGATACAAAGTACATGTCACATCTACAAATTCGTTGTTGCTCGGCGTTTATTTGCCTTTAGCCACCAATCATCGACATACTGCGGCTCGCACGTTTGAAGCGTTTATCGCCGATATAGTGCTTTAGCTCTTTCTTCTCTACTGCTTGACGTAGCGTTTCCGCGATTGCTTCGTCATCAGAGGTTGTACGCACCACAGCACGTAGGTCTGTCTCCTCGGTTGCAAAGAGACAGGTGCGAATTTGCCCGTCGGCGGTTAGGCGAATGCGATCACAGAAGGCGCAGAATGGTTCACTGACGGGATTGATGAAGCCTACCTCACCAATGCCATCGCTGAAGGTATAGCGGCGCGCGGTCTCTGAGGGATCGCCGGAGGTAATTTGTACAAGGGGACCATAGGAGGCTTCGATAATCGCCTTGATGTCGGCACCTGTGAGGATATCTTCCTTGCGCCATGTCTGGTCGGCGTCGAGCGGCATAAACTCGATCCAGCGCATCACGTAAGCTTTGTCGCGGGCGAAGCGCACGAAATCGAGTACCTCGTCCTCGCTATAGCCACGAATAGCGACGGCGTTGATCTTGATAGGATGAATAGAGGGGTACTTTCCCACTTCTTCCAGACCCTCAAGAACGCGATCAAGCTGGTCGCGGCGCGTTAATTGCGCGAACTTCTCACGCGAGAGTGAGTCCAAACTGACGTTGATTCGAGTCAAGCCAGCTTCCGCCAATACTCGTGCCTGTTGTTTGAGCAGAATACCGTTCGTTGTCACGCTGAGGCTACGTAGACCGTCAATTCCATGCAACTGTCGCACCAATTCTGGCAGTTCACGGCGCACTAATGGCTCACCACCCGTGAGACGAATCTGCTCTATACCAATGCTTACCGCGACGCGAGCGATACGCAAAATCTCCTCATAGGAAAGAATCTCGGACTTTTTGAGCCAGGGAAGTCCCTCGGCTGGCATACAGTAGGTGCAACGAAAGTTGCATTTATCGGTGACGGAGATACGCATACTTTTGATGCGCCGTCCATAGCTATCGGTAAGCAATTGCATGGTTTGTTCCCTTGTGCAGTAATAGAACAAAATTTGACAACGGTTGTGTGGGATTTCTATAAATATACCACATTTCCCATCAGAGCGTTCTGAGTTGGAAACAAAAAAGAGAACATGCCGAACTCGATAGGAGCGGGTCGCAGA
>CAXUGH010000060.1:0-1841 GCA_964250365.1 uncultured Ktedonobacteraceae bacterium | reverse complement strand
GTTTTACCACAAAAAAAAAAAAAATATCACCCGCCCCATGTGCGCCCCCCCGCTCCACATTGGCGATGTATCATTTTTGTTTCTATTGGGTTGTTTACACGTCGTAGTACATGCCGAACTCGATAGGAGCGGGTCGCAGACGTACCTCGTCTGATTGGCTGCGCTTCAATTCAATGTAGTTCTGCAACAGGTCTTCAGTGAAGACGCCGCCCTCGAGCAAGAAGGCGTGATCTGCCTCTAATGCCTGCAACGACTCTTCGAGCGAGCCTGGGACAGAGCGAATTTCGCGTAGCTCCTCTGGCGGAAGCTCATAGAGGTTTTTATCGACGGGACCATAGCCATGTTCGCTTGGGTTGATTTTGTTCCTGATACCGTCTAAGCCTGCCATCAGTAGGGCAGCGAAGAGCAGGTATGGATTCGCGCTCGGATCAGGTGAGCGGAACTCGATACGTTTCGCAGGTGCCGTGTACGTCTTAGGAATACGCACTGCCGCACTACGGTTGCCTGATGAGAAGACAAGATTGACAGGTGCCTCGTAGCCCGGAACTAAGCGTTTGTAGCTGTTAGTCGTTGGTGCTGCGATAGCGAGTAGTGCTGGCGCATGTGTGAGAATGCCACCAATATAGTAGTGTGCAAGTTCTGAGAGATTGGCGTAGCCATCCTCGGCAAAGAAGAGGGGACTTTCATCTTTCCAGAGGCTCTGGTGAACGTGCATGCCGGAGCCGTTGTCACCGAAAACCGGTTTAGGCATGAACGTTGCCGTCTTGCCATACTTACGCGCCGTGTTCTTGACAACATACTTGTACAGCATGATGTTGTCCGCGCTCTTGAGCAGGGTACCGAAGCGCATGTCGATCTCGCCCTGTCCGGGGGCGCCCACCTCGTGATGTTGTGCCTCGACGGGGACGCCCAACTCTTCGAGCAAAAGAGCCATCTCGCTACGTACATCTTGCAACGTGTCGCTTGGTGCAACGGGGAAGTAGCCCTCTTTGACGCGCATCAAGTGACCCAGATTTTGTACGCCATCGCGTGAGCTGTTCCAGTGAGCCTCATCAGAATTCACTTCGACGTACTGCGTATTCATGGTCGAGCTATAGCGCACACTATCGAAGACAAAAAACTCAGCCTCTGGTCCCATATAGCTGGTATCGGCGATACCTGTAGAGCGGAGATACTCGGTAGCTTTCTTGGCGATGTAACGTGGATCGCGGCTATATGGTCTCTTCGTGCTTTCGGGTCCGGGATGCGCGATATCACATACAAGGCTCAATGTTGGAATAGTTGTAAATGGGTCCATGATTGCGGTGTCGGCGTCGGGAATGACCAACATGTCGCTCTCGTTAATGGTCTGGAAACCGCGAATGCTGGAACCATCGAAGGCTACACCCTGGACAAAGGTTTTCGCTTCCAACTCGTGTGCTGGGATGCTGAAATGCTGCCAGGAACCGGGGAGGTCCGTAAACTTGAGGTCAACCATCTTTGCGCCATTCTCTTTGGCAAATTGGAGGACTTCTTCAGGTGTCATGTATTCCACTCTCCTCTAGTATACTTCCAGCACCATTGCCAGATGTATGAGCTTGCGTTGCACAAAACAAAATTGGCTACTTTGCATAAATATAGACATGAAAAAATCAGCATCACGCCAGTTTTTCTTTCTTATAGATATCATATGACGCTGAATAGCTGTGATGCTATGGCTAAAATGCAAGAAAATATTCTCTTACTATTGTACAATTTGCACAAAATATTTTCACACGACGTGGTAGGGACCCCTTTTTAGCGGACGAGGTGGGGGGTGGTTTCCCCAATGTCGCGGTAAATAGGTCCCAACCCCCGTGGCC
>CAXUGH010000059.1:18447-21399 GCA_964250365.1 uncultured Ktedonobacteraceae bacterium | reverse complement strand
ACTCTGCAACGCCTTCTTGCTTTTTCAAGCCGTGCTAGTACGCCTGCTCTTCCTGTTGCATATTACCCTGTCGTCCTCAATTGAGGAAGTTGTTGATAGGTGTCGGATACAAATGTCCGAACGTGTGCATCAGTTGAAAAGAGGTCGAGTAAATCATGTTGCAAATATTCAGCGAACCAACGGTTTGTCAATTTTGCGTTGATCGTTTGTATCATTGGTGTAAGGTTCTGAGCAACCTCAAGGCTCTTGTCTCGCTCTTTGATACGTGCATAGGCTTTTGTTAGTCCAAGAGCAGTCATTGCTCGACGTAACGTCCATTGTTCGGGTAGCTCAACTAGAGCACTCTCGAAATTATGAAGTGCGGTTGTATAGTCCTTTGTTTTCAGTGCGTATTTTCCTGCAAGCAGGAGCCAGCTTGCTTTGTCAAATTCTTCATTCAGGGCGATTTGGTCGAGATATTCTTCTGAGGCTGTTAGCTTCTCTTGGGCAGTTTTATAATCCTCAAGCATCATAGCATTGTCTGCCCAGCAACTGAAAAGATGTGCTTTTAGACGGATAAGAGCTTCATCTACTGGATATCCAATCGTCTGTAATGCTTCTTTTAATGCCTGAATAGCTATAGTATATTGCCCAAGAGCATGATAGCTATCCGCTTGAGAAATTAAACTTGCAGCAATATACCAAGAATTACCTATAGCTGTTGCAGCAATATGTGCATTTTGATGTGCTTGTAGTGCTTCTACATTACGTTCTTGAAAATGAAAGGTCATACCTATCAAGCTATGTACACCTGTATAAAGATAAGGTCGAACGGACGGATGCAAAAGTGGATGGGCTTGTTGCACCAAAGCAAGTTGTGTTTGTCCAAGTGCAAGAAGCTGTGCATTGTTTGCTGAGAGAAATAATTTCCAACTGGTCGTAATGCTCTCACTTAGTGTATTGCTTAGCTTCATCTGCTCGTCTTCTAAGATAGATGTACTCGTAAAAGAGGGAATACTGCCTGATACTGTGCTGATGTTTGACAACAATACATTTTGTCTCATTGTCGCTGGCATTCCCTCAACGCCCCGCAAAATGACCTTCACAGATGCAAGTATCTCATCAAATGACCATCCACTATTGAAGAGTTGTCCAAGTGAACTTGTGCCAAGTGTAAGCCATGTATGTTCTTGTTGTAGTTCTGAAAAATTGTTAGGCTTCAAAGGCTCTGTATGAATAGCAAACGTTGGCACGTCCTGTACATGTGCTTTTTGCAATGATTGCAATTGTGTGGAAACTGCTTGTAGCGGGTTGTTTTGGGTGGTTTGCGGTGAAGATACTGGACGAATCACCTCACGTTTTCTTCCCATCAGCCCCAACTCTTCGGAGGTTCTGCCTAAATAGTCACAGAGGAGATGACGCACTTTCGGACTGATGCGGTGTCCGTTCTCGGCTCGTATAATCGTCGCTTCACTCACCCCGACTCTGGCAGCTAAGTCTTTTTGCGATAAGTCAAGCTGTGTTCGCAACACGCGCAATGGATGCCCATTCAGCAAGTCCTCATTTTGTAGCATAGTGTCCTCCCTCTTTGCATTCTCAGTGTAGCATTCGCCTGTGCATCTGTCGAGAGTTTTTCACCAACTGAAGAAAGTTGTTAGGAAACTGATGCCATCGTGCAAGTTTTGTGCAAGAGACTTTCTTTTTTTGAGAGAGAGGCAGATGAGGACGGTCTGCGAACATCTACCAGGCATGCTGACTAGAAAAGACGATTGAGCGCAGAATACAAGCTTGTTATTCCACCTCGAAGCCGCGCTCTCTCAATAACTCTATGACCCGCCCTACATCATCAGCGGAAATGCGGACAAGGCGGCTCTCTTGCTCAATCTCTGTGCCGAGGAGAGTAGCAAGTTCAGTATCATTGCGTAAGTCCTGTAGTATCTGGGCGGAGAGGCGCACCATCGGGCTACGTTCAATCGCTACGGTGTGCTGCTCCGAGTAGCCGCCGCCCCATAGTTTGAGGCGAATCAGGAACGAGGGGGGAATGCCACCTTCGCAGTACTGCTGCAAAAAGCGCGTGATGAAGTCGAGCGAAATGTTCACCTCACGAGCGCGTTGTAAAGCCGTTGGCGTAACTCTACGCCAGCCCGTAGCCTCGTCGAGGTCGCTGAAATGCTCGACCTCGGCTAAGAGATAGAGATCGACGACTGCGTAGAATGGCTGCAACAGTCCATCATCGTGCAGACGCCACTGCGGTTCGCGCACGACAAAAGAGTTAGCGTCCGAGACTGTGCCCTGTGTCGGAGCTGCGACAACTGAGGGCAGATAATTTCGTTGCCATAGAAAGTTTTCGATTGCCTCAAGCTGGTGCGGCGCGACCTCGGCGAGCGTTGGTGCGAGGCGACGACCTAGCATGAAGCGCGTCTGTTCGTTTGCGAACAGTTCGTCGAGAAGCGAAGACTCATCAACCTCTAGCAGCGTCGCACCGCTCCACATCTCAATACGCCGCGCTTGACGTTCCCACTCGGTAAGCGAATATTGCACGTTTTGCGGCACATCTCCGCCCGACGCCTGCTCTAAGATAGTTTTGATATCTTCCGCATGCAAGCCCATCTGAATGGCTCGCGTCACACTTGCTTTGGAAATGCGATATTGCGCGATATGTTCCAGGCTAACACGCTCGGCAAAACGATCAAGCTTGACCAGTAGAGCCTCTGAAACGGGGGCAAGGGCGAGCAGCTCAAAGTTCGGTTGCACAATGAGGCGTCCTGGTGGTATCTCCGCATTTTTTGGCAGACTATTGTTCAAAAGGAATAGTGCTCCTGGATACAGGCGGAACGCTGTTGGAGTCGCTTCGTTATCAACCTCGACAAGTCCAAACCAGTGCAGAGGGCCAGTGATAACCGAACGAATAAAGCCACCCTCAACCATATGCCAGCCCTCACGATGCGTGAGCCAGCCACGTTTGAGGCGAAA
>CAXUGH010000059.1:0-18347 GCA_964250365.1 uncultured Ktedonobacteraceae bacterium | reverse complement strand
CCTCAACCATATGCCAGCCCTCACGATGCGTGAGCCAGCCACGTTTGAGGCGAAAATCCCAGCCATAAGGATTGCTGCCACTCATGTAGCGTTCTGCGCGTGGCCCGTAGTTGCGTGGAAAGAGCAGATAGGGCGCGTACAATTTTGTACGTGTGAGAAACGTCAAGAGATCATGCCATCCATCCAGGCTTTCATGCTCGACTCGCTCTAATACAATCAAGCGGGAATGTATAACCTCTTCATGTGGCGGATCAAATGGTGATGGACCGGGGCGTATACTAATGTCTGGTAGATAGAGCATTTCATTCCAGAACGGCGTATTTTGCCACAGGTTATAGCAACGCTGTGCGCGTTCCGCCAGAGGAAGCGAGAAAAATGTCTCCGCATTCATTGCACGGAGACTACCCTGCCGTTCTTGCAGCAGCCCCAAGCGCATGAGAAGGAGCCGTAGAAACATCAGGTATGGTACGTCACTCTCCTGGCGCACCAGTTCACCCAGCGTCCTTTGTCCCGTTTGCCCTACCTGTCCCATCTGTTCCATCACCTGTCGTAGCGAGGCGCGAGCTAGGAGACCACTACTCAGCACAGCCAAACCTTCACGAAGCGACGCGACTAGCGACCAGTAGAGATACAGCGAACGTTGCAGTGTTCGTATGCCTTCACCAACATCTGTCGTCTCGTCCATTGCACTATATTGAGTGAGAACAGTGCTAAAAGGCGCATCGTTGCCCCATGTATCGCGTACTACAGCTTTGACGACTTCGGGCACAATCAGCACGCCATCATGAATACCGCTAGCATAATCACGGGCGGCGAAATTTGTCTGCTTACCCCAGTAGAGCAAACCCTGTAACAACAACTTGCGAACTGCTTGCTCGAATACACCATGCGGATGGGCAACCGGATATTGTGGTGGCGTACCAAGGCTGTTCACAGTTTTTGCTGGTGAATGTAAGCCCTCAATTTCCGTTCCCGATTCGGGTTTTGTGTTCAACAGATTCCCACTGCTAAGGTATAGCGCGAGATCGCGGCTATTCGCGCGTCCTCCACAAGCTACCAATTCGCGTAGAATGGTGGACTCTAGCGGTTCCAGTTCTTGTATGACGCGCACCACCTCGGTACGGTTGAGCAGCGAATGAGCGATTTCTACAGGCTCGGTGGGCAGAGACGCTATCGACGAGGTATGTAAATCCTTTGTCAATCGCCCTCTAATGACCGCCTGTAAATGGTACGCGGGCGCAGTTTGTACTAATTCAACATCGCTCTGTTCCATCGTTAATCCTCGTTATGCAGCAAAGGTAGCTGTCCACGCCGCTTGAGTTCCTCAATAATTTGTTCGGCACCCGATTTTTTGAGAATGCGGAGCGTTGGATGAATTGTCTGGATAATCTGTTCATCAATACCTGTTGTAGCAGACAACTCGCGCATCACTACTGTATCTGCCGTTTCCAACACATCTACTCCTGTATAAATGCGAGTTCGTCCGTAGCCTGTAACCCAACGTTCAAGTTGCGCGAGCAAGGAGGACAATGGACTATCGCTGCTATGAGATGTCTGCTTCGCAAGTGTACTTAATAGTTCCAGGAGTGCAGTTGGTTGGCGACCTTCGCCGAGAGCAGAACTGACTCCTTTAGGAGTAATACGATAGCGGAGGCGTCCTTGCTCGGTGTGTGCCGGTTCGGTAAATGCCTCCATGACTTGAATAATCGACCATGTGTCAACCGAGCATGCAACAAGAGCATCCTGCATCGTTGGAATTGTTACCACATCAGACAAGAGTCTGTCGTTTTGTGTCCTTGCTGACCCTTCCTGCTCTCCATCATTCAAGAGCCAAGCGGCAAAAGGTGTAAGGCGAAATGCCAGGAGTCGCCCATCATGCGCGTGTGCTACATCGCATGCCCCCCACCAGTGCAACGGACCTTCTACGAGGCGCGAAAGATAGCGTAGCTCAGCGCGTGACCAATCATTCCATTTCGCAGGTTGTAGTGGATGCCCTTCCTCTTGCTCAATCCACCAGTGCGGCGATGCATAGAGTCGTTGTCGCTTCTGTAGAAAAAGCGGGTTGATACGATAGACGAAACGCGCGAACGCCGGAAAATGAATCCACTGCCCGACGGGTGCCTGTGCTAAAAGCGCGATCAGTGATTGACGCGCCTCGCTGTTCTCCGCCTCCAACTCGCCAGCCCTCAACACGGGATGGTTCAGCGAAATTGCGCGACAGCGTAGGCGTAGCCCCTCTTCGGTCAACGCGAACAACTCATCATATGAAGCTTGGCTGAGCCAGAGTTCAAAGAGGTCACGCAACACTTCGCTATGTGTTGGACCGAGCAACAATTGTGCCGCATTCGCAAGAATCCGCAGATGTGCCGTTCCCTTATCGTCTCTATGCAAAATATCCGAAAGACGGAGCAGGCGAATAGCAAAACGCAGTAGCGGCTCAGGAAAAGAGAGCGATTTCTGTGCTACAGCGATAAGCGGAGGCGCGACTGAGTCATTTGGAGGCGGCAGTGCCAGCGAACCATCAGTTGTCATCGGGCCAGTAGTGCGCGGCGTGTACGTACCAGCAGGTCGAACGTGTGCGAAACGCTCTTCTTTCGTATGCGTCTCACCACTTGTCTGACTGCCATCAAGTGTACGTGCTACCAGTAGTAGAGTAGCCAGCAATCCATGTGGCTCTGCCTCTTGTATCGTCTCGACGCCATTTTCTGCATCAGAGACATCGAAGAGTGTCACTGGTGTCGAGACATGTAATGCATTTTGTACCTCTACCGGTACATACCAGCCTACGTCAAGCAACATGCCATTCAAGCCGATACGTTGCTGTGAAGAACTATTGAGACTGGTACGAAATAGTAGTGCTTTTCCCTGAAGCGCAAGTAGCACATTCTGCAACTGATTGGGCTGACCGAGGTTGAAACGCTCGAAGAGGCCGCGCAAGTCTTCGTCTGTCATCGAGCCGCCCGCAAGCGAGAGGGCTGCAAGTAGTTGACGTTGTGCCTTTTCAAGCGTTGTCGCAACTTTGCGTACCGCTTCTGGGCGTCGTAGTTCTTCGAGTATCGCATCGGCGAGTTGTTGCTTATTCATGCCATTAGGCACAATCTCATATTCTCGTGCAATATTGCGTAACTCACTTAATCCCGTCTGCGTCAATATCTCCGCTAGATTTACAAGGGGAGCAGGACCACGTTGTAACTGTGCCGAGCGTGCGATTCCCAAAGGACGTGTCAAATGCGAGGCTGTTTCATCTGTTCGCACAATGCTCTCACTGCGCGAATGAAGCGGTATTTCGAGTGGCGGGACATCGGTGACAAAAACCATTGGACGCGCTAACCATTGATAGAGCAGTGCGGCAGCATGCGGGCAAATTGTAGGTACCATTGGTGGATGTTGACCACAGGGGCAGCGATTCTCCCATTGCGTCACGCTCTGTATTTCAAGATCAACTGGGTAAGATATGCTGTTAGGAGTTACAGAATCTGACGATGGCTCTAGTGATGCTTTATTTGTCGTTTGTGCCGTTGAATGAGAGGTGTGCGGGACATCGACAACGCCAGCGATACGCATACCCTGACGTTGTGTGCTTCGCACCGCCCCTATACGATAATACTCCTGTCCCAACGAGGCCGCCGTCAAACCCGCCATCCGAATAATATCAGTTGCGCGTAAACGCTGTAAAACGCTGGGTACAACATGCTCAGTAGACATCAATTGCTCATAAAACCAATGTTAAATAATGCTTCTCCCTGAAAGAATTCAGTCTGGCTATGATATCATGAACGGGCAAACGGGTCATTCTCATATTGCATTATCTGGTCTCCATGCTGTGCCCCCCCCTTTTTTCCCCCATGTTTCTCTTGACATAACTATACACTCGCACGTATGGTATAATACAAGTAATTAAGTAGTAGTGCATCCACGTATAACGATACATGTCCTATTGAAAGGCCATATTCCCTATGTCTAACATTTTCAAGCTGCTTGCCAATCAAGAGAAATTTACCGATGAACTGTTTGCGTTTGTCACAGACCCGAATGCCGACAACCGTAACGAACGCGCCATTGTCAGCGTACTGCACGAGGTCGCGCCACAAATCGTTTCCGTCGCCGAATGTATGATTATCGACGGTGTGGATGAGCGACACTACGTCGAAGATTATGTACATGCCGTTCTCAACGGCGAAGGCTCTGATGTAGCATAACAAGAACAAAAAGCATGAAAGCGGCTAAACCGCTTTCATGCTTTTTGTTCTTGTTATGTCTCTATTCCAGTTCATACAAAACGTTTGCAACCGTAGCTAACGCGGCAGTCTCGGCTCGCATGATGCGTTTTCCCAGCGTCACCGATTGTATGCTGTGTCGTTGCGCTAGCTGTATCTCGTCTACTGTGAAGCCGCCTTCTGGTCCAATGAAAAGGTAGACCGTTTTTTCTTGTGGCTTCCCTGCTCGTAAGGCACTACGTAGGCTATGTTCGCGCTCCTCTTCCCACGGAATAATGCCAAGCGCGGACGAAGGTACGTCTGCTAGTGCTTGCGCTAGAGGGCGAATTGGCAACAAATTGGGAAGAATCGAACGCCCACTTAGCTCTGCTGCCTCTTGTAGAATGCGTTGCCAGCGTTGTATTTTCGATGGTCCCGCATCCTCTAAGCCTGATGTTGTGCGATGGCAGAGTATAGGCGCGAATGCTGCTACGCCTAGCTCTGTCCCTTTCTCTAGCATCCACTCGAAGCGAGCCGATTTGAGCAGTCCCTGGCACAATACAATCCTAACTGGTGACTCGATTGAACTGGTACGTCGCTCTACAATGCGTACCTCGACGAGTTTGCGCTCGATTCGTGCGGCCTCCGCCACAAACTCTTCGCCGCTATTATCGAGTAGCACCAGTTGCTCCCCTATATGTAGGCGCAATACGTCGCGTACCTGATGTGCTACTCTCTCTGGTAACGCAATGTTGCTTTCCTCCACCGTTTGTTGTAGCGACATGCCTGTGTCATGAACGAAGAAACGATGCATAGTCTCTAACTCTTTCTTCGATACACAAGTGCCAGCCAATCGTCGATTTTTACCTGCTCGACTAGCTCAAGCCCTGCCGCTAACAATGGGTCTTCGGCGTCGTGTCGCCGCGCCTCGATAATGCCACTCACAACCAGCACGCCTGTTGGCGAAACCACCTGTGCTAGTTGTGGCGCGATTGAGCCTATAATGTGAGCGATGATGTTCGCAATCACGAAATCGTACCGTCCTGCCATCTGCGCCGCTTCTGCCTCGTCTAGCACACCTAGCACAACCTGTATACGCTCGCTCAACCCGTTCATCTCTGCGTTTGCCAGCGTACTTTCAACCGCGACGCTACTATTATCGATGGCATAGACGCTCTCGGCACCCAGCTTTGCCGCCGCGATTGCCAGAATGCCCGATCCCGTTCCGACATCGAGTACTCTCATTCCAGATCGTACACGCTGCTCCACCTGCTCCAAACACATGCGCGTGGTAGGATGCAGACCCGTTCCAAAAGCCATGCCGGGGTCGAGTGTCAACACCACCTCATCATCCTTCGGCGTATACTCGCGCCACGAAGGACGAATCACGAGGCGTTGCCCAATGTGTGTGACGTGAAAATAATCCTTCCACGCATTCGCCCAATCTTCCTCGTTGACCGTGCGCGTCGTCAACTCTCCCACAAAATGTGAGCCGAGACTTGAGAAATGCCACAAGCCCTCGGCGATTTTCTGGCGTGCCTCCTCTTCCTTCCCGTCAATCGGCACATACGCATGCACAAGCACTGGCTTGCCTGTCTGCACACGATACTCTTGTCCCTCATCATATAGCTCAATCGGCTCCTCAATTGCTACGCCACCCGTCGTGTACTGGCTCAAAAGCTCGCTTACCGACTCTATCGCCTCTGGATGCGTCTGCACCGTCAACTCTAACCAACGCATACTATTTTCCAATCATCTAAATGTATCGGTCTCTACACGATGTAATAATCATAGGTTGTTACAATCTCGAAGCCGCAGGAGAGATACAATCCCAATGCGTTTGTATTGTCCACATCAACTTCGAGCATGACCTCTTTTGAGCCTTCATTATGAACGACATGTATCGCCTCTTGCAACAGTTGCCGTCCATAGCCTTTGCCGCGATACTCAGGCCGTACCACGAAACCGTAGATGCCCTCCTGCTGCTCCATTCCGTCCAGCCGTAACGTGCCGATTGGCTCGTCGCAACCGAGGTCTGTCCCTCCAAAGGTGAGTAGATAGAAGCGTTGGTTGGGCTGTTTCATATGGTCTGCGACGCGTTTCCGCGCCCATTCAATCGTGTTGTCTCCATCTGTTGCTAGAACTGAAGCCACCTTCTCCAAATCCTCTGCGCCCACAGCCTGTCGAAAAATGACGCGCTCATCGAATACAGGACGCTCTTTGAACGTTCCCAACACCATTTGATGCTCAGAGAAGTCCAATCTGGCACCAATAGCTTTGGCAAATGCTGTGCCAGAAGCGGAGGCACGTTTACAGGTGAGTATCAGTTGCTCTATCCTACTATGGCGGCTCTCCTCTTTCGCCGCTTGCAGAAGACGGGTAGCAATACCTCTACGTCGATATTCGGGGTGTACCATGCCCTCAAACTCTTTTTGCTTTGTGCCGTGATTCTCAATGCCCAGATAGCCAACTAGCAATCCCTGCTCATAATACAAAAAATCGAACGTGTCGTTGCCCGAACGTTGCTCAATCATATCGGTGCGAAATAACGGAGTACCCAATCCTTCAAATTCACTGCATATAGCCGCAAGTTGCTGAACTTCTGCTAGCTCGTTCTCGGTAAGCTTCTGTTTGGCATAAATGCCTTGTGAAGGCGATTGTGTCATAATATGCCTCTTAAAATAAAATCTCGTCTGGAAATAGGGACAAACGACAAAAAATCTGTACAGATTTTTTGTCGTTTGTCCCTATTTCCAGACACTTAAAACACCGCAGGCTCCATATAATCCCCAAATGAGGCGCGGAACACATCCATGATTTCGCCAAGCGTAGCATATGCCTTGACCGCTTCAATAATGGCTGGCATCGTGTTCTCTGTCCCATCACAGGCGCGACGCAGGTTGTCCAGCGTGCGCTGAACCTCGGATGCATTACGTTCGCGTCGCACACGTTGGAGCCGCTCGATCTGGGCGCGTTCGCCTTCACGGTCAACATAGAGCGTCGGCACCTTGATATCCTCTTCTGTGATGTAGTTGTTGACGCCAACTATCGTGCGCTTGTGTGTGTCGATCTCTTGCTGATAGCGATAGGCCGACTCCGCAATTTCGCGCTGGAAGAAGCCGTTTTGTATGCATGCTAGCACGCCACCGAGGGCGTCGATGCGATTGAGGTAGTCCATTGTGGTACGCTCTGTCTCATCGGTTAATGCCTCGACAAAGTACGAGCCACCCAATGGATCAACCGTGTTCGTGACACCACTCTCACTTGCGATAATTTGTTGTGTACGCAAGGCAATCAACACCGCACGCTCTGTCGGCAATGCCAGAGCCTCGTCGAGCGAGTTAGTGTGAAGTGAGTTGGTGCCACCTAATACCGATGCGAGTGCTTGAATGGCGGTACGCACAACGTTGTTTTCGGGTTGTTGTGCTGTGAGCGAGACGCCAGCCGTTTGTGCATGGCAACGCATCATCCACGAGCGCGGATCCTTCGCACCGTAGCGTTCACGCATTAGCCTTGCCCACAGCCGCCGACCGGCACGGAACTTCGCAATCTCCTCAAAGAAGTCGTTGTGGACATCGAAGAAAAATGAGAGACGTGGCGCAAACTCGTCGATTTTGAGACCACGCGCTAACGCTGCATCGACATAGGCGAGACCGTCGGCAATCGTAAACGCCAATTCTTGCACCGCTGTTGCGCCAGCTTCACGAATATGATAGCCGCTGATACTGATGGTGTTCCAGCGCGGCATGTGGCGAGTGCCGAACTCGATGGTATCAGTCACAAGGCGGAGCGATGGCTCCGGCGGAAAGAGAAACTCTTTCTGTGCGCTATACTCTTTAAGAATGTCGTTTTGCAGCGTTCCGCCCAGCGATGCCATTGGAAAGCTGCGCTTCTCCGCATTCACGATATACATTGCCCAGATGACGGCGGCGGGACTGTTGATTGTCATCGACGTAGTAATCTTGTCCAATGGCAAATCGGCGAACAAAATCTCCATATCAGCGAGCGAAGAGACAGCAACGCCGCACTTACCAAACTCGCCAGCCGCCAGTGGATTGTCGGTATCGTAGCCGTAGAGCGTCGCCATATCGAAGGCCGTTGAAAGCCCCGTTTGTCCCTGCTTCAACAGGTATTTGAAGCGTGTATTAGTATCCTCAGCCGTACCGAAGCCCGCGAACATACGCATCGTCCAGGGCTTGGCGCGATACATCGTCGGTTGCACACCGCGCGTATACGGATATTCTCCAGGGAGACCGAGTTCGCGCGTGTAGTCCAGCGATGCATTATCCTGCGGCATGTAAAGCCGTTCGATGGGTACGCTCGAAGTGGTCATCAGATTATCGCGCTCAGGCATGCGCTCCTGAGCCTTCTCGACAACCGTCTCCTCCCACTGCGTGCGGTTCGTCGTCAAGCGGGCGAGTTCGGCTGTATCAAAAAGCGTGCCTTGTTCGACTACAGGCTGCGTTGGCTGCGTAGGTTTTTGCTCAATCATAATTGTTGAGTTCTCCTCATTGATGCTACAAGGCAAGAAGTGTATAGTAACTTCTGTTTGGATTAGCCCTATGATAGTACAGTATGTGCTAGGGTTATTGTAGCATATCGAGGGGGTAGAGTAAGTAACTACTTTCGCACAAATGGCACGACATACAACACCATAAACGTAAAGAATGCTCCATTGGCGAGGATTGTGGCGAGGTGGAAGACTTCGTGGAAGCTAAAGACACGCGACCAGAGCGTGGGCTTACGCAGAGCATACGCAATCGCTCCAAATGTGTAGAGGACACCCGCGAGTAAGAGGAGCAACACACCTCGTATGCCAACCTGTGTTAAAATTTGCGGTAGTGCCGCGATAACGACCCAACCCATGACGACATAAAGGATTGCTGTAATCCAGCGTGGAAGGTGTACGGCGGGAGCGGCTGTTGTGACACCGATGATTGCAAGTGTCCAGATTATTGCAAGAATACTCACGCGCCATGTGCCCATCAAGACATTGAACACGATGGGCGTGTAGGTGCCTGCGATGAGTACGAAGATATTGGCATGGTCAATGCGGCGCATAAATGCCTTACGCGCCACCGACCAGCTACCAATATGATAGAAAGCACTCCATCCGAAGAGCAGAACAGAACTCAACCCGTAAATCAGCAGCGATATTTGTTTGGGGACATCGCCTATCGTTAATACAAGCAAGACCACCGTTCCAATGATAGCGAATACCGCCGCGCACGCGTGCAAATAGCCACGCAGTAATGGTTTGATCACCTGTGCTGTTTGCTCATTTACAAGGGTTTTGTTCATTTATGCGAGAACTTCCTCCGGTTCGGCGAGTTGATAGAGTTGCTCAATCGTTTGGGTACGCGCACGTCCGATGCGCTCCATACGTTTGCTGAATTGTGTCATGGCATAAGCCATATCCTCTTCAGCGTTCATGCCGAACGGACGCTCCTCGCCTTCTGCTGGTTGCTCTTCGCCTTCAGGGGGAGCATACGAGTCTTGTACTACGCCGAGTGCCAGTGGTAGTAGCGCGTTCATGCGCTCTTCGACGACATCCCATAACGATGGGTCTTGCGCCACCAAACGCGAAATCAAGAACACACCATAGGCGATGTGGCGTGACTCGTCGCGCTTCAAATAGCCAATACCTTGTTTGAGACCCGGCAGAATGTTGTCTCTATCAAGCATGTTAAAGTAGCCATGATAGCCTGTCTCCGCCAATACACCTTCAACGATCATGTTGTATGTCACCGAGGCAACGATTTGCGCTCTTGGCGAGGTATCTTCGATCAGGGCATACATAGTCTTAGGCAGTTCTTCGTAGAAGAGTGTACGATAACTCGGTCCGTGAAAGCGGCTCAGGTCGCTAGTATCATGCGCGACTTCATCCAGGAAGCGACGGAAGAACTCTGTGTGCTTTGCCTCTTCCCACAGAAATGTCGTCAAAAACATTTCCTCTTCGATGCGGCCTTCCTTCGCAATCGCCATCATCAGTGGGAGCAGGTCCAGTGTCACGCTCTCTTCACCGGATGCGAACAGAGCAGTGGTGCTAAGCAATGACTCCCTTTCTTCCTCTGTGCAACGCTGCCAGTCGCGGATGTCCTGCGTAAAATCAATGCTACGTGGGTCCCAGATGCCGAGACGTTTGGCTTTGTGATACAGCCGCATGGGGAGAATATCGTGGCGCAACCCTGTTTGACTCGTGGTCACGAACGAGGTATGAACTACAGGTGCCGTTGAACGTGTATCGCGTGTAGTTGTCATTCCAACCCGTCTTTCTCTGACACTCGCTGTCAGCAGTTCAAGAAAGAAGTTTTTTACTCATACTACAATACTACAACATGCTAACAATATGACTGACTGTCAGTCATATTGTTAGCATACCATGAGATGCGGCTGTTTGTCAATGCTGAGGCATACACAGTCTTGGGCAGCTCTTCGTAGAAGAGTTTGTGGTAATTCTCAGGAGAAAAGGACAGATAAACAAGATAGTGGAGATAGAATGGAAAATTCTCATGCTTCCCATGCCCCAAGAAACAACTTTCTATTTTGGGAAAATGTTGGAGGTGCTTCGTCTCTCTTGCCCTTGTCTCCTGGAATACTGAAGTGTAAAGATAAAGGTGAAGACAAAAGTAAGTACTACCATAGTTGTACAGACAAAAAGTACAAGTGTAAGAAATTCATTCATGATAACCCTCTCTAAATTTCTTGTAATAATGTGTTTATCTTCGACAATGAAAATTTTCTAGTTGCTACCTCTTTGTAAAGGTAAATCAATTGTATCTATAGTACACCTGATAATGTGTGTATGTAAATAAATTTTGCATTAAGAAAATATTAATATTGGGCATATTTAATGTGAGTGCTTATGATAAATAATGAACAAAAAGACTTAATGAATTGGATGAAAGAGCGAATATAACTGAATAGACTTCACAGCATATGTGTGGCTAATACGCTCCTGTTCCAAGCGAATATTTTCTTTTGCGAGGTACTCAAAGAGTACATGTTCTTCAGATGTTAAATAGGGGAGATGTTGAGCGGAAGTAGGCGTACCTGCTACCTGAAACTCTTTGAAGGTTTGTAGCGTTGTCTTATCCATCATGAGAGAAACGACATGCGGAAATACGGAGCGCAGTGAAGAGAGTATCTGGAAACCGTGAGCGTCTATATCACCCCAGTAGAGAATAGGGCAGGTAGAGAGCCATGAGACGGTAGCGAGATTGTGAACCATAAAGCCGCTGCCGAAGATAGCAAAGGTATCAGATAGAGATGGTAGTGTCAAAAACGTCATTTTGTTCTCGGTCACGATGCATGTTTGACCTTGTAAGTCGATTGTAGCAAACTCCGAACACGGCAGACTGATATCCGTTACCGAAAGAGCATGACGTTTGAACAACTGGTTATCGAGCAAACGTGTCCGCACGAGTGGCTCATCTTCGCGCAGGCCGAAGCGTTGCTCAAATGTTGGCGCGTCTAATCGCATTGCTTCGGGAGGCAGAAGAAGCTTGAGAAGGTCCTGGAGAATGCCGCGATGTTGCTCAAGAAATTTTGTGTGAACGGGAAGAGGTAGTTCACGGATATACAGATTAGGGCGTGGATGCTCTAAGAAGTAGGCGCAGACAAGGAGCAGGTTCTGCCAGTAGCCATGCTGTTCAATGACACGCAACGGAAAGCGAGATAGCCACTCCTCTAATTGTGGCATTGTAGCACGAATAAGCGTCACGTCTTGTTGGAAGTGTGCAAATTCGTCTACTTTCTCTATCAGCCGTAGGAAGTCTTGCTGCGTCTCGATGACAATGCGTACCGGAAGATTTTGATCGCCATGCTGACGCATGCGCTTAAATTGTGACGTGATGGAGTAGCCGTAACCACGTCGCTCTTTTGATGAGCGGTGAAGTGTTTCAACCTCGCTACGAAACTGAACAAAATCGGACGATGGTGAGCCAGCAGGAAGCGTATATGGAAAAAATGGCTCATTCCTCAACCAGCTTTGCAAAAATGGTAGATACGAGCGTGCCACTTTCTGCTGTATCTCAGTCGGCGTAATCATGCACCATTGCTCCCGCTTGTATCTCTTGCTTTTGTTGCTGATATTGCTCAATTGATAGATTGTAGACCTTCGAGTCGTTTTCCTCTTCATTATTGACGACGTAGTGACAGGCCGAGATGTATGACTCGATGATATGAATTTTGTCGAGTGGAGTTACAACGAGCAGTTGCAGATTCAGGTGTTTGAAGAGTTGCATTGCATAGCGAGCATTCGTCTCGTCCGATTTACTGAATGCCTCGTCCACGACGACAAAGCGGAAGGTTCGGTCATGTCCCTCTTCCTGGTCGAGTCCATATTGATAAGCAATAGCCGAGGCGAGAATTGTGTATGCCAACTTCGTTTTCTGTCCACCCGATTTGCCGGAGGAGTCCGAGTAGTAGTTTTTTCGCTTGCCGTCTTCACGATTCAACTCCTGAGCGGAGAAGTCGAGCCAGTAACGTACATCCGTTACTCTGTTTGTCCAGCGTTCGTCTTGCTCGAAGCGTTGGAGAAGCGCACGAATACGCCGGAAGCTAGCCTCGTTTGCCTCTTCCGTGCGTTGTTGTGATACGTCGGGCAGACAAGCGCGAAGTTCGCTTTTGAACTCGCGCACCTCCTGATCATGTGTGCGTTCGCTATTGAGTTCAATATAGGTGAGCGTCGTATAGTCAATTTTGCGGAGTGAGATGTTCAGCTTTTCTATGCTTACCTCGATCTCCTTTTCCTGTTGTTCCAGTCCAGCTTTAAAGGAGTTGATGTCGATAATCACATTATCGTTGAGCATGTCTTTGAAGCGTTTCGAGTAACGGGGAAGGTCTTCACGTTTCGTTTGTTCGTAATAGCGTCTATACCATTCGATAGCCTCCAGCGAAGCATCGACCTCCTGAGCAAGCGTTGCACTCGTTTGTAGTAAGTCTCGCATGCGTAAAACGATTTGCTGGCTTAATGATGTAAGCGTGCCTTGCAGTGAGCTAATGCGCTTGTTATAAAAAGTGAGCAGCGCGTTCCCTTCGTTATCTACAATAACAAGAGTTAGCTCTTTGCTGCCATGCTCTTTTGTGATAGAGGCAAGAATAGGTGCTTGTTCGGGCGTACTTTGGCGTTGCTTATCGCTCTCCTCCTGTTGAGATGTATGTTGGTTGATAACCTGCTCAAGCTGCGCGATTTCTTTGTTCAGTTTATTGTACTTATCCTCTGCACTCTTGAGTTGTGATACTACAGTAGCAAGCTGTGTTCGCAATGTGGTTAGACTAGAGTCTTTTTCCAACTCGCGTACTTGTGCTTCTAACTCAAGCACAAGCCGCTCATCATTTCGCCAGTCGATATCTATAAAGCTCTCGAACTCTACTATTTTCTGTAATTGTGTCTGCTTTGCTTGTTCGCGCTTCTGTGCCTGTTCAATGTTTTTGATAGCATTTTTAAGTTCGGTATATTTTCTCTCTTGCTCCGCAAGGCTCTTTTGTAGAACACGTAATTTCTCTATGTTATTCCATCCAAGTACATAGGAGGTGCGGTCTCCCAAATGTCTGCGGTCGTCTTTCTCATGATGAGCATGAGAATGCTTGATTTGCCCTTGCAGAGTCAATGCGCGACGTGCCTGTTGAAATTCTTCAAGTGTATCGCAACACAGGTAGTCGTATCGCTCGCTTACCTCGATGGAGAGCCAGTCGCTAAAATCGGTGTCAAACTTGATTTCTAGTTTGTTGTACAGCATATTGCTATCGGGGAAATACCTGTTGTGAGCAGTGCGTGGTGTTGTTCCAATGCGGTGATAGACGAGGCGGCGTCCGAGGTGTGTTCGCTCAACAAAACGACTTGCTTGCTGGTAATAGCGTTCGGGAACGAGCAGTTGTAGGGCGAAACCGTGTAGCAAACGTTCGGTTGCCGCTTCCCATTGTTGTTCGGTATCACGAACGCGTATCAGTTCACCAATGAATGGTATTTCCTCTTCGGCAACGCGTAATTCGTTCAGTAGTAGCTGGCGTAGAGCGATATCCTGTGTGGGAATCTGGCTTTTTCTTTGCTGAAGTGACGTAATCTCTGTTTGAAGTGAGTTGTAGCTTTCTTGCATACTTGCAACTTGTGGGACGTACTTATCACGCTCAACCTGGAGACTTTCCATAAGCATGTTAGTTTCGTTAAGAGCCTCTGTCGCTCGTCTCCTTGTTGCGTAGAATGTCTCTCCATCTTGATATTCTGGAAGCCCGAGTTGCCTTGCAAGTGCATTGTAGCGATTGGCCTGTCTTTGTTTATCGTCTCTTGTAGAGGTGTAAGATGTAATATCGCGCTTCAATTGGGCAATTTGTTGTCCAATCTGGTTATTGCCAATCGTTACGCTCAATTCTATCTCTTGCTGTCGTAAACGGTTTTTTTCGCTTTCGGCAGATGCCTTCTGATTTCTATGTGTGTCAAGCTCTTGTTGTGCTACGGCTATTGCAGTAGCTAATAATGCATATTTTTTCTCTGCGACGTAGATAGGTACAACTTCGATACATCTCTGAGCCTCACTAATTTTTGCCTGTTGCTCTGCATATTTATTGGCATCCTTGATCAGCGGTTCAAGAATATTCAGTTGTTTTTGAGCTAGCACAATAGCGTCGTGGGCGCGTGTCAGGTTCTCGAAATTTGCGCGTAACTGTGCGATGCGTACCTGTGGATAAGTTCTTTCCAGCATGTGATCGCGTACAAAAGTATTCAGCCCACCAATCTCTTTCAGCGAGACAATCTGGTTGAAGAGATCGAACGCCTTATCCGAGCGCACATTGACGAGTTGGCGAAAACGTCGATTATACGCGGCAAAGTCAGTAAAGCCCTCCACCCCAATTGATTTCAGTCTCTTGCCTAACTCTGCTAATGTGCTGCCTTTAAGAGGAAAGTGTTCGGCTATTGTCAGTTGAAATTGTGCAATAAAGAAAAATTTTTTGACCTCATCTTGAACTTGTAAAAGCTGTGCAAGTGTTACTTCGCGGTTCGTCTTCGCATTTTGAAAGACGGCGAGCAGGACCGAGTAAGACGATTTGTCGCGTAGATATTCGGGGCGAGCTTGACTGCTTGTATTATCTTTTTGCTTGCTCCATGCGCCGAGGATATACGTTCGTTCGTCACGCTCTCGACGCTTCTCCGTAGCCGATGCTTGATTGTAAGTACGACGGTGATAGGGCACGAGCAGAGTCAGTAGCGCATCAACGAGTGTTGACTTGCCCGACGCATTTGCACCCGTAAGCAATGCATTTCCCCCTTGAGGAGACATAACCCAGACATACTGGTTGAAGGTTCCCCAATTGTAGACCTCTAGGCGTGCGAGCCGAAATCCATCAGGGACGATCTGGCTCTCAAGCGTCTGATGATTCTGATACAGATGTTCCATAACGTTGTAACCTCTCCTGAATTTCAAGCAACTGTTCGGCGGTCACACGCGCTTTGATAATGCGCCGTACCTCAAAATATTCGGCATCCGCCTGCTGCGTCATGCGTTTGAGAAAGCCGAGTTCAACAACATGATTTATCGTGGTATCGACTTTCCTGTATGCCGTCATCTCGTTAGTACGTTCGGGCAGAAAGGGTAGCAAAAGGTCCTGTATCTGCTTTTTAGTCAAGACGCAGGAACTGCTATCAAGATTGCTCGTCTCCGACAGATCGAGTTGCTCTCGCAACAGCACACAGAGCAATGTCGTATGATAATTCAAGGGAATTCTACGTACAAGGCGTGGCAGGGAGAGCGTATGTCCCTCATCATCTTCAAGCGGCGGTTGGTGCAGATAGGCAAAACCGTCTTCTTCATGTACTCGCACCTCTAGCCCAATCTGTGCAAAGTGTGCCTGTACTTCTCCTTCGTGCTTGAGTAGAAGATTCCAGGTTGCCGGTTCATCGCTGAAAATCGGTCCTTGCAGCAACTTGATAACGATTGGTGCATAGGCTACTACAGTATTACTTTTCATGTTGCACTCCTGCGATAGAGAATCCTAGGAAGGATAACCACTCTTGGAGATTTCATTCCATTTGTCGATGAAGAAAGCGGAATCGTTTCCTGCTGCGTCGCATCAATTACATGTGAAGAACCTCTTGCCGCGATAGTGCAATATGCGAGGAGTTCGGAGAGTCCCTTCTCTAATGGATAATGTTCAAGCAAGTCTGCAAGCGTACATTCCGGGCGAACTTCAAGCATGTGTTCAACACGTTCGCGTAGCCGTGCCTGATCGATGTAAAATTGCGTATGCAGACGTGTGAAGTCAATCGCACTAAGGTCGTCTACGTTGGCCTGTGTCGGCAGCTTATCAATGGGAATTGTCTGCGCTGGCTCCCATAAGCTGCGTTCCATGACCAGAGAAATCTCTGGCGCACCTTCTAATTCAAAAAACGTCTCCTCATTTGGCATGACATGCATGACCTGTCGTGCCTGTTGCTTGATATGTAGCGCAAGTTCGCGGACACGACGGCTTTCGGCGCGTGCCTCCTCGTCGAGTAGACGGCGTAACTGCTCTGCGATACGAAAGTTCGATTGTATCACTTGCTCACCAGCCGTGATGAGGTAGGCCGGTAAATGTCTTAGCACATCGTCTGTACGTGCAAGAGATTGTAGGTCGGGGAGATGACGTAGCTCATCCAGTAGAGTATACAGTTGATCATGTTGCGAGGGAGCCATGAGAAAGTCCCAGAAGGCATAAAAGCTACGTCCCTGATCGGAAGATTTCAGTTCTCCATCCGCATCCAACACGTACTCGACCAACGAGCCTTTGTATGTTCCTGGTTGTATCTGCCTCTCTTGCATATTACGTGCAATCTCGCGGAAACGATCTTCAACCAGATGAAAGTCACGTAGCAGTTGACGCGCAAGTGCGGTAGCCTCAAAGAAACGTTCTCTCACCTGTGTAGAGTTGTAGCGATCATCGACTCTTCCTGTCTGGCGAATCTCATCTATCTGCTGCTGTAGCTCATCGCGTTGCTGCTCTAGTTGTACGAGCCTCTGCCGAGGGTCTTCCGTACTCTTATACACCATGTCCTGAATCATCTGTACAACCAGCAAAAAGCGTGACTCCGTTCCCACAAACTCTTGCTTATGCATTTCTTCAAGCCAACCAATGGTACGCTCCGTGTCAGCAGTTAGTTCGACCATTGGCCTATCGTTTTTGCCAGGAATAGGGGCGAGAATGCGGATGTACCTGTGTTGCTCATCCGCCCACTCACTAATATATGTTTGAGCAGAGCGAGGATAGCGACCTGGAGAGTGGACAGAAATGCGTTCAATCTCATCTTCCAAATGCTCAATGAGTTCGGCGAGAGGAAGCGAGATACGTTGCTCACGCTTAAATTCTTGATACAGAAAGCTAATAATAAGCGCGGCATGTTCGGCCTTCAACAACTTCACTGCCGGAGCATACTGCAGGTCGAACGCAAGCTGTTCGTAGTCCATTACGTCTCTTGTCTCTAGCTATTCCTACAATCAAATTAGAGCGAGGAAAAGAAAGGATCGTCTCGAATCGCTTCAATGCACTCCTCCACCGTCAGGTCGGTGTAAATTTGTACCCACTGGCCTGTATAGCGCATAAACGAAAGGTGAAAGCGTGAGTTGCCTGCGTATTGTATACGTGCGAATTTTTCCTCAAAGGTCGGCACCTCTGACTCTGGATTTGCTATGCGGTAAACTAGGTAAAAGTAGAACGCCTTGCGATACCACTTGCCATAGATATCAACGAGATAATTATATTCTGGATTCTCAGGTGGCGGCTTAATATGCCTCGACTTGAGGACAGTGTTGATGAGTTCGTTAGCCTTTGTTGTAACCTCTTTTTGCAGTGCTTCGGACAGAGGTGCTGTAGATGTTTTGCGCGGATACATCGCCCACTGATTGATTTCTCTGGACATCCAATCTCTCCTTGTTTTCTATCGCTTAATTTTAGGCGAGTAGAATACATCTATTATTGGAAATGGCCTAAACGTAGTTCTATAGTACCACAGGTGTATAGCCATATACCTATAGAAATTCTTTATACACTTGTGCTATTCGTGTTCAAAGTCGTTATGCTGCTCATGAATGACTTGTGCAAACTTCTGAAGGGAAGTGGTGATTGATTGAATCGTTATAGAGTCAGTGAGGTTGCCGTGAGCATCGAGTTTCTTACGAA
>CAXUGH010000058.1:16351-21549 GCA_964250365.1 uncultured Ktedonobacteraceae bacterium | reverse complement strand
AAGACCTATGAACCGCAGTTGGTCGAGGGCAAGTGGTACCGCTTCTGGGAAGAGGGCGGCTACTTTAAGCCGCGCCCGAATAATGCACGTAAGCCGTTTGTTATCTGTATGCCGCCGCCCAATGTGACGGGTGCGCTTCACCTCGGTCATGCGATTACAGCGACAACTGAGGATATTCTTATTCGCTATCACCGTATGCTTGGCGACGAGACGCTGTGGGTGCCAGGGGAGGATCACGCGGGTATTGCAACGCAGACCGTTGTCGAACGCTTGCTCGCTCGTGAGGGCACAGACCGCCATAAGTTGGGGCGCGAAGCCTTTGTCGAGCGCGTGTGGCAGTGGGTGTATCAGTATAAGAGCCGCATTCAGGATCAGCACCGTCGTCTAGGGGCTTCTTGTGACTGGTCACGCGAACGCTTTACGCTTGACGCGGGTCTCTCGAAGGCGGTGCGCGAGGTCTTTGTGCGCCTGTATGAAGAGGGGTTGATTTATCGTGGCGAGCGCATCATTAACTGGTGTCCGCAATGCATGAGTGCGCTGTCCGATCTTGAGGTCAATCACGTCGATACACAGGGTACGCTTACCTATGTACGCTACCCGCTCAAACCGATTGAGGGCGAGACGGAGACGCGCTACATTAGCGTTGCCACGACGCGACCCGAAACGATTCTCGGCGATACCGCCGTCGCGGTCAATCCCAATGACGCACGTTATAAGGATATCGTGGGACGCGTCGCGGTGTTGCCAATAATGGGGCGCGAGATACCGATTGTGGCTGATGATGCCGTTGATGCTGCATTCGGCACGGGCGCGGTCAAGGTGACACCTGCTCATGACCCGACGGACTTCGAGATTGGCATGCGTCACGATCTACCGCGCATTCAGGTTATTGGCTTCGATGGCATTATGACCGATGAGGCAGGTCCTTACGCTGGCCTTGATCGCTTCGAGGCACGCAAGCAAGTGGTCAAGGAGTTACAGCAGCAGGGCGTGGTGACAAAGATTGAGGATTACACGGTTCCATTGGGGCTGTGCCAGCGTAGCGATACTGTTGTCGAGCCGTTGATTTCAAAACAGTGGTTCGTCAAGATGACGCCGTTGGCGACACCTGCGATTGGCGCGGTCAAATATGGACAACTTCGCATCATTCCCGAACGCTTCAACAAGACGTACATGGACTGGCTGGAGAACATTCACGATTGGTGTATCTCGCGTCAATTGTGGTGGGGGCATCGCATTCCCGTGTGGTATTGCGATAGCTGCGGACAGATGATTGTGAGCCGTGATGATGTTACGGCATGTCCCGATTGCGAGAGTAGCAACATTCGCCAGGATGAGGATGTGCTGGATACATGGTTCAGTTCGTGGCTATGGCCTTTCAGCACGTTGGGCTGGCCCGAAGCCACCGACGACCTGTTGCGCTACTATCCAAACGCGGTGATGGAGACGGGCTACGACATCATCTTCTTCTGGGTGGCACGTATGGTTATGTCGGGCATTCATTTTCTTGGTGTGGTGCCGTTCGACACGATTTACCTGCACGGACTGGTGCGCGATGCGAAGGGCGAGAAGATGAGTAAGTCCAAGAACAATGTCGTCGATCCAATCGAAGTGATGGATCAGTACGGCACCGATGCGCTGCGCTTCACGCTGGCAACGAGTAGTACGCCAGGAAATGATAGTAAGCTGGTACCTGAACGCATCATCGGCAATCGCAACTTTGCCAACAAGATATGGAACGCCTCGCGCTTTGTGCTGATGACAACGGCAGAGGTCGGGCATGGTGTGCCCGATATCGCACAGGTACAGGCGCATACGCTGGCGGATCGCTGGATACTGAGTCGGCTGGCGCGGTTGACGCAGAACGTGACGCGGCTGATTAACGAGTTTCAGTTAGGTGAGGCTGGTCGCCAGATCAATGATTTCTTCTGGTCTGACTACTGCGACTGGTATGTGGAGATTGCGAAGGTGCAGATGCAGGGAAGCGAGCATGCGCGACACGCAACGGCTGGCATTCTACGAGGCGTGCTTGACCAGAGTTTGCGCCTGTTGCATCCGTTCATGCCCTTCTTGACCGAGGAGGTATGGCACTACCTGTACCAGACGAGCGAGCCAAATCAGGAGGCGTGGCCTGCGTCGGCGTTGATCATCGCGCCGTGGCCTCAGGCGAACGTCAAGGCCATCGACGACGAGGCAGAGCAGGAGTTCGGGCTGGTGCAAGAGGTGATCGCGCGTATTCGTGATGCTCGCAATCAGGCCAATGTCGAGCCAGCACGCCGCATTCCAGTGCAGATGGTGGTCGGCTCTGAGATGCATATGTTCACAGCACAATCATCTCTGATTGAGTTCCTGGCGCGAACTGAGAAGCCGCAGTTGTATGAGGCGTTAGAGCAGAAGCCCGAACAGGCTATGAGTCTGCTCGCGGGACCAATCGAAATCTACCTGCCGCTATCGGGACTACTCGACATTGACAAAGAGATTGAGCGTCTCGACAAAGAGATCGCACAGGCGCAACAGGAAATGGTGCGCTTACAGGGCAAGCTCGCCAACCAGAACTTCGTCGCCAAGGCTAAGCCAGAGGTGGTCGAGAAGGAGCGCGAGAAGCTCGCAACTCAGGAGGAGCGCATCGGCAAACTACAGGCACGGCGTGCAGAGTTGGGGGCGTAAATTTCAAGGTTTCTCTCTATAGCTCATCTATAGCAACAACACGCTGTAACAACGCTTTGGCTTCTGCGTCCTTACCTTGCCTCAAGTATAACTCTGCTAGGTTGTTGAGGATGAGCAAGGTGTCGGGATGATTGAGTCCGAGGCGTTGTTCTCGAATCGTTAGTGCCTGCCGATAGAGCGGTTCGGCCTCAGCGTCGTTTCCTTGTGCTTGATAAAGGAACGCTAGATTATTGATAGTGCTTGCTGTGACGGGATGATTGTTGCCTAGCAGCCGCTCGCGGATGAGTAATGCTTGCCTTAACAGAGGTTCAGCCTGCTCATATTTTCCTTGTTCTAAGTAGAAACTTCCCAGGTTATTGAGAGAGATTGCTGTATCGAGATGCTCGTTCCCAAGCTGTTGCACGCGAATTCGTAGTGCCCGCTGATACAATGGCTCGACCTCAGCATCTTTTCTCTGCTTTTGATAAAGAAAACCAAGACCATTGAGACCTTTTGCCATAAGAGGATGGTCGGTTCCTACATATCGCTCATAGAGAGAGAGCACCTGTTGATACAATGACTCTGCCTCTTCGTACTTGCCCTGCTTTAGATAGAGGTCCGCTAGCGTGTGCATGCTGATTGCCTTGTTGAGAGATGTCTTCTCTCCCGTTCCTTTCGCTGGTAGATTTCTCATCAAGTCTGCTCGCTTTCTTTCTATACCATGCGTACCGCCAACCAGAACACAAGTATCGTCGCTTGCTCACTAACCGTTGCTGTTTGCAAAATTTCGCGTAGCGCAATGCCGTGTGTAGGGTAGGTGAGTAGCAAATAGGGTGAGCGTGGAAACGGATGCTCAATTCGCAAAAGCGTATTGCGTATGTCGTCGCGTACCTGCATCAACTCGAAATGACTTGCATTTCGTACCGCTTGTTCCCAGGGAAGCGTTTTTATC
Organism: uncultured Ktedonobacteraceae bacterium; assembly: GCA_964250365.1. GTDB lineage: Bacteria > Chloroflexota > Ktedonobacteria > Ktedonobacterales > Ktedonobacteraceae > JBBQVS01. The sequence goes on along the minus strand of CAXUGH010000058.1, from coordinate 17,951 downwards.
CAGCCGCTTACATTTTGTAGAAAGGGCACGAAACGTTTACGGAGAAAATGATTCAGGTTTGTATCGTCTCGAATGAACAATTCGTGTAGACCGATACCCTTTGCCAGTATGCGTAGCTCCGTCATCACCTCTACGTCATCATAAGCCTCATCGTAGCCTTCAAACATGCCCGATATCACGTCGAGTAGCATGCGTATAAAGGTGGGGAAATAGGTTCTGCCGATACGCTTGCGTGCATGACGCAATGGTTTGTAATTCAGACGAGCAGCCGCGAATTGCTCAATGATATCTATAGAATCAGGAGAATCAGGGAGACCGCAAGGGTCTCCCCTACATATATCGTCGCGGAAACATGTAGGGGAGACCCTCGCGGTCTCCGCGCCTATGTCTTCGGAAGCTTTTAGCATGACAAGAAATTGGACAAATTGCGAAAGCTGTGCTGACGCATGCTCGATATGTTTCCTGATTATAGGGAATGCAACGGGATAGCCCGACCACCAGAGTTGCCACGCGAGATGAGAGAGCCGCCGTTCCCGTACACGTAAGCTACAAAGCAGGAGGAATTGCTCGCTCGTGCCAGCAGGATACAGTGATTGCGAACCTTGCGCTTTTCCCAACGCCAGTTGCTTCGGTCGTGGCAGGAGACCTGCACGGTGCCAGCGTGCAAGTTGTTGCATGCTTACGTTGTAGCCATGCTCGGAAGCAAGCGTTAGGAGATGTTTACCGCTCTCTACTTTTGCATTCATACATGTCACTATACAGGCTTACGCGAACTATTGCAAGAAGTGAGAAGGGGGGTATGGTAGAGTAGGAGAGATGAGAAAATGCGACGGACGCCCACGAGGAGCTACCCTACTATACATGGCGTGCGACGCGCGTATGGTCGTATAGTAGGGTAGCTCCTCGTGGGCGTCCGTTAGTCTTATAGGAGATAGATATATATGCACCTACTTGGTTCGCGCAACACCTTTTCTTACAGTAGTGGCTTCAACATGATGGTCGATTTCTGTATCTGGACTCTGGAAAAGGACGGGCTACAGGTAACGCCGTTTGATCAGCATCCCGATGGCGACGGTTCGCTACGTACACTTGGGCTAGATGCTGTAGGCTGGCAATCATGGCTGATTCGCGTCGTCAATTTGCAATATGAGCAACGACAGACACATATGAAACGTGCGTTGGAAGACCCTTTCAATACGCATAAAATTGATTTTCGTTCTCTCCTCATACCCGAAGCTCATAACCCTTCTCTAGCGTGGAAGGGAGATGCTGCTATAGGGATTCGTTTAAGTGAATTGTGGGAGCAGTACAAGCCTATTTCCAACGAACGTAGCAAGTGGGAGACAAAGTTTTCGAGAGCGGAGAGAAAAGAAGAGCAGAAGGGTGGCAAGAGGTTGTACGACGAATTGCAACCATATTACTCGCTACTGCCAATGCTGGAAATTCTTTTTGTAAGTTACCCTCAACCCCTCGACTACCTGATATTGCCAGTATCAGTCGTCATGACCGTGACAGAGGGACAGCCAGATGTGGCGGAGTTTCGGCAACGTGTCCTTGACGCAGCGGCAGGACTTACTAGCAATGGCTCGACGCAGCGTCA
>CAXUGH010000058.1:2724-16251 GCA_964250365.1 uncultured Ktedonobacteraceae bacterium | reverse complement strand
TATGTCAGCTTTGAAGAGACCGATGGGGAAAAACATTTGATGGTCTGGATTCTCAAGCAGGATGAAGATGGAGCGTGGAGATTCAAGAGAGGTTCATCAACTGGAAATGTGCGTGAGGACATGGAGAAATATTTCGCGCCCGTACACGACCATCCCTTACTTTCTCTAGGCGGTGGGGTAAATTGGACAGATACGAATGATGGTCCCAGACAGTACGAGTTTGTCGCACATGGCGAAATTCTCGACAACGGGTTCGATGTGACACGCGTGCGCCTTATTAGTAAGGATGGGCAAGTCTTTGAGGATACTGTACAAGATAGTCTTGTCCTCTTCGCCGCTACTCAGGAGCAAGCAATACAATTGCCGATGCAGGCCGAATTGTACAATGCCAAAGGCGAACTGGTCTGGCGTGAAACCGCGTTGGATAACCATCCCCCTAAGTGGATGAAGTTTAGAAAACAATAAAGACATTGTAGCCCCGTTCGGGGCTACAATGTCTTTATTGTTTTCTAAACTCTCGATACCTCTAGCACATCCAACACTTCATCAAGTGAATGGACGAGGAGGCAGTCAACCATGCTCTCATTCACGCGATGAGGACGATCCAGGAGTACGGGCGTTATGCCGACGGAACGCGCACCGAGTACGTCGTTGACGTAGGTGTCGCCGACGTGCATAGAGTAGTCGGCGATGCTGTTGGTGCGCTGTAGGGCAAGGTCGTAGAGTTGTGGTGCAGGTTTGGCGTAACGCGTGGCGGCGGAGATGATGACGGTATCGAAATATTGAATCAGGTTCAGGTGGCGCAGAATGGGGCCTAGCACTATGCCCCAATCGGAGATGACGCCCATTGTGTAGCCTGCACGTCGTAATGGCTCAAGTGTTGGTAACACGTCGGGATAGGTTTCCCAACGTTTGGGTTCGGCATACGCGTTGGCAATCGCGCTACCTAGTTGATGTAGCCGCGCCTCGTCGTGTTCCTCTATCAGCGGGCGTAACATGTTTTTGAAGTAGCCAACCCACATCTCGGAAATAGCTTGTTCGTCGCTCCATAGATGACGGTTTAGGCGTACCTGACTAAAATAATAGTCGTCGGCCTCTTTCATGCGCTGCTCCATTGCATCTAACTGCACATGTAGGCCGAGACTTTGACAGACTTCGAGGCAAATCTCTGCGTCCGATGGTGTCGGACGCAGCAAGGTGAAACCTGCATCGAAGAAGACGGTTCGTATCGACTGCGGTTGCTCGAATCGCATTTCCAGCTTCCTCTACGTGAACATGACAGGGGCAGAGCCGCTGTCACTACTATATACGGAAACGCGTGGCAAGCCACGCAGTGGCGGTCGGTATAGAACATGACGGGGGCAGAGCCGCTGTCATGCCGACCATCTACTTTATCGTTTCACTTCTTCAAACAAATTTTGCAGTTTGTCGGCCTGATCGACGGTAATCAGGTTGTCGATGAAGCCATCGAGTTCGCCGTTCATCACGCCGGGGAGATTGTGGCGTGTGAGTCCGATGCGGTGATCGGTGACGCGATCCTGTGGGAAGTTATAGGTGCGAATCTTCTCGCTGCGATCACCCGTCTGTACCTGCGATTGACGCGTCTTGCGGAGTTCTTCCTGGCGTTTGGCCTCTTCTAAATCCCAGAGTCGTGCCTTCAACACGGTCATGGCCTTGAGCTTGTTCTTCAACTGAGATTTCTCATCTTGACAAGTTACAACAAGACCCGTTGGCAGGTGCGTCAAGCGTACAGCAGAGTCGGTGGTGTTCACGCTCTGACCGCCGTGCCCCGTCGAGCGGTAGACATCGACGCGCAGGTCGCTCTCTTTGACATCGATCTGGATATCGTCGTCGGCCTCTGGCAACACAATCACCTTCGCAGTAGAGGTGTGAATGCGCCCGTTGGCCTCGGTCACGGGAACGCGTTGTACACGATGTGTGCCGCCCTCGTATTTCATACGGCTATACGCGCCCTTGCCCTTAACGACAAAGGTCACATCTTTAATGCCGCCCTGCTCGGTATCGTTGATGTCGAGAATCTCGATCTTCCAGCGTTTCGTTTCGGCGTAGCGTGTGTACATGCGGAAGAGTTCGCCCGCGAATAGTGCCGCCTCATCGCCACCAGCACCGCCTTGAATCGTCACGATGGCGTTTTTCTCATCCATGATGTCTTTTGGTAGCAACATGATCTTGACATCTTCAAGCAACTGTTCTTTATGGGTTTTGAGTTGCTGCATCTCTTCATACGCCATATCGCGCATCTCGCCGTCTTCGCTATCATACATCTCTTGCATTTCGGCAATCTGCTTATCAGTATCAAGCAGTTCGGCGTATTTGTTGGCAACATCTTCGAGGTCCGCGTGTTCGCGTCCGTAGCGTTGCAGAGTATCCAGGTCGTTCAGCACCTCTGGCTGTGCCATAAGGTTATTGAGTTCGTCGTAACGCTGTGCCAGGCTTGCCAGTTTAGCCATTAAATCCATAGTTATATAATTCCTCCCGAAAGTCCGCCCGACAGAACGTGTATAGCAATTCTCTGTCTCTATGTACTCTCATAGAATAAAACACATCGCGGCGGCAAAATATTGCATAAAGAATGAGTGAAAGGGTGATTAGAGGGTATGGAGAGGCGTCGCTACCCAGCGGCAAGCAGGTAGGGTGTGGTTGGTGTACGCTGTGCGTGATTTGTGTGCAAGAGATTCTGGTTCATGAGGATAGTATAGCACGTTTGAAAGCGAAGTTGTAGGGGCAATAATTTATTACGCCCTGTTCGCCACGCACAATGTTGACAAGGATTGAGAAACGTACACAATGATGCGAAACGGAATCGACGGGGACGAGAACGTAATGAATTATGGCCCCTACGGGCATTTACGACAATTTCAAATGCGCCACATCATTCAGCACAAACACGACGCGGTGATCGCCATTGGCGTGTATGAGCGTGATTGAGGTGTTGGCGCACGGAAAAAAGAAGTCACGTTTCAGTCCGATAGCTTCGGCGGCGTAGGCGTTGATGGTGCCGCCGTGCGCGAAGACTAGTACGCGCTGCCCGATATGCTTGCTAGCGATTTCGTCGATGCCCGTGACGACGCGAGCGCGAAATTCTTGTGATGGCTCGCTGTCGGGAATAGCGTTCCAGTTGCCTTCGGCACCAGCTTTGCGTACAATCTCGACCTGCCGTTGTTGGAGGGCTTTGCTGAGCGTCGTAAGGTCGTCGCCCTCTTTGACCTCTGGTAGAGGAGAGACGTTGCCGAGGCGAATTTCTTTGATGCCTTCCACAATAGTAAGTGGTAGCTTGAGGTATTCAAGCAGTGGCGCGGCTGTCTGCTGGCAGCGCAACAGTGGGCTACTGTATGCGGCATCGAAGGAGGTGTCTTTGAGTCGCTCGGCGAGGGCTTGCGCCTGCTCGCGTCCCGTTTTGCTTAAAGACAAATTGTCGTAGATGCCGCTGGGAATAATCTCATCAGCCTCTGGAATAGCGTCGCCGTGTCGGATAAGAAATAGCTCTGCGGCGTTTGTGCGCCGCAGCAAAAAAGGGTCGTTGGTGTTCATAACATATTGTCCTGTAACATTGATAACACATGGCACGTGCTGGCTCTGCGACTAGTCGTTGAGGCCGCACGTGCCATGTGTTTTGAAGAATTAAATTGGTTGACAACTGAGCGAGCCAGCGAGCGTTTGTGTACCTCGTCGGGTCCATCGACAATGTGCATGACGCGTCCATGTGCCCACATTGAGGCCAGCGGGAAGTCGCCACTGACACCGGCACCGCCGAAGAGCTGAATAGCACGGTCAACAACGTTCGTATGTAGCGCAGGGGCGGCAATCTTAATCATTGCGATTTCGTCTTGCGCGGCCTTCTTGCCGAGTGTGTCGATTGCCCATGCCGCCTTGAGCGTGAGAAGGCGCGTCTGCTCAATCTCGATTGCTGATTGCGCGATCCAATCCTGCACCATGCCTTGCTCCGCGAGCGGTTTGCCAAAGGCGACGCGCTCGGCGGCTCGTTTGCACATCAATTCGAGTGCGTACTGTGCCGCGCCAATGGAGCGCATACAGTGATGAATGCGTCCGGGACCGAGACGTGCCTGCGCGATTGCGAAGCCACCGCCCTCTTCGCCCAGGAGATTGCTCACAGGTACGCGCACATTATCAAATGTGACCTCACAATGGCTCTCGTTATCGACATAGCCCATTACCGTGAGATTGCGTACAACAGTGACGCCCGGAGTATTCTTTGGCACCAGCACCATGCTCTGCTGCCTGTGACGGTCGGGCGTGTTCGGGTCTGTCTTGCCCATCACGATAAATATTCTACAGCGTTCACGAGCGGCACCAGAAGCCCACCATTTACGTCCATTGAGAACGTATTCATCACCCTCGCGCCGAATTGAAAGCTGAATATTCGTGGCGTCCGAACTGGCAACATCAGGTTCCGTCATTGCAAAGGCCGAGCGAATTTCGCCATCGAGCAGCGGTTGTAACCATTGCCGCTTCTGCTCCTCTGTGCCAAACTGAGCCAGTATCTCCATGTTTCCCGTGTCGGGTGCGGAACAGTTAAACACTTCAGATGCCCAGCCAATGCGTCCCATGATCTCCGCGAGCGGCGCGTATTCCAGGTTGGTTAATCCAGCCCCATATTCTTTATCTGGTAAGAAGAGGTTCCATAATCCTGCCGCCCTTGCCTTTACCTTCAACTCATCGACAATTTCGGCATGATGATGTGGGTCGCTTGAGGTGGCAATCTGCATATCATAGGTAGTTTCGTTGGGATAAATATACTCATCCATAAATGCGGTAACACGCTTACGTAAATTGTTGACCTTCTCCGAATAGGCAAAATCCATGTCTAGTCTCCTTCGTTGGCACTAGTCGTCTTTCTGTCTTGACTATACCACACGAATTAACAAGGTGTATGGAAGGAATGCATAGGCTCGATTGCATCGAGCCTATGCATTCCTTCCATACGCATTCAACACAACACAGCACTGCTCAGCGTTGCCGAGCAGTGCTGTGTTGTGTTGTGTTGAATGCTAGACTCTTATTGATAGTTGCTGGTTGGAGGTGGTGGATTTTGCGTTGGATATGAGTCCTGCGCTGGTGGAACTCCCTGATTTGATGTGGGTGCTGCTCCTCCCTGATAAAGTGATTCCTGATATGGAGCCGCCTGTGGTGCTCGCCTTCTACCAATAGCACCACCAATAGCTCCTAGAGCCGCCCCTAAAGCAATACCTAATACGATGCTGAAAATCGCGCTACCAATGGTGCTTGTGATAACAAATTGATTGGTAATCAATGCGCGTCCGTTTGCATTAGAACCAAGCTGATCTAATGCACGCTGACGAATTGTGTCGGTCAATGCGAATGCAAGAATGATGCTGACGATAGCGGATATGACGTAAGAGATAAGACCTGCCATCAACCCAGCGATAGCACCTGAACCGATACGCCCCGTTATAGTGGATGCGCGATAGCCTGCATAGCCAAATCCCACAAGTCCGACTAATAAGAGAACATATCCGAGAATTGTGCCTGCTGCACCTAAACTGGTAAAGCTGGAGATCAAACTAACGATAGCAAAAATGATACCAAGTACGACGCCGACGATAGCACCCTGTCGAACGCTTGGATTACCACTACGCGGTGTAGCTGCCATACAAAACTCCTTTTCAATTGGAAAATAAAAGCTATCTTCCTACTTCCTAAATACACTACAATAGACGATTAACACGATTGTTTCGTAGGGACCAGATGTATCGCGTCCGTTGGCTCAATTCATTGAGCGAGATTCTTATCAATCAAGTATGCAAGTCATTTCAACAATGATCTCGCGTGATAAATCACGCCCTCGGACGCGATACATCTGGTCCCTACGAATTACCGTCAGATGAAGTTCGGACGCGATAAATCGAGTCACTACTTTATAGAACGCATGAGGATGCATATTATCAAACGCGATTACTCTAAAAAAAGTGCCGATAGAAAAATACAACGGAATAAATCCTCTCATACCCCTGTTATTTATGGCAGTTAGCAATAAGCGAACGAGATTGCTAAATCGCTTACAGATACGTAAGGAATTGCGGAATAACCTTCCCTCCGTGAACGTTATAGTAAGTGAATTAGCAATCACCCACACAGACTGCTAGACAAAGAGACACGAGTATGCTATACTTTAGCAGTCACCTGATTTGTTTGCTAAATCGGATGCTAGTCATCCATGCAGAATAGAATGAGGAGCATTTAGAATATGAAATGCGAACGTTGTCAAAAGAACCCCGCCAGTGTACGCGTTGACCAGATCGTTAACGGACGCCGCGAGCAGCATTATCTCTGCCAGCAGTGTGTCACTGAGTTGATGGGTGCTATGAATTCAATGGGCGACTCCGATGGTCAGCCTGAGTCCGGTGCTCCCTTTGGTTTTTCCGCCAATAACAACAACAAATCCGCCTCCTCCGCGAATGGCGTCAATACCGCTACCGCAGAGCGCACGGCTAAAAATAGTAAGACTCCTACACTCGATGAATTTGGGCGCGACCTGACCGCCGAGGCAGCCGAGGGCAAACTTGATCCCGCCGCCGGTCGTCAGCGTGAGATGCGCCGCATGATTACTGTGCTTGGTCGTCGTCAAAAGAACAATCCCGTTCTGATTGGTGAGCCGGGTGTTGGTAAGACCGCCATTGTCGAAGGACTTGCCCGTCGTATTCAGGAGGGCAATGTGCCCGCTAACCTGCGCGGCAAACGTATCATCTCGCTGAACATCGGTGGTATGGTCGCAGGTGCAATGTTCCGAGGACAATTCGAGCAACGCATCAAGTCAATTCTTGAGGAGTTGCGTAATGCTCCTGAGATTATTCTCTTCATCGACGAGTTGCACACTGTTGTTGGTGCGGGTGCCGCAGAGGGTTCCGTTGGTGCTGGCGATATGATTAAGCCTGCTCTGGCTCGTGGTGAACTGCGCTGTATCGGTGCCACTACACTCGATGAGTATCGCAAGCACGTTGAAAAGGACGCTGCCTTAGAGCGTCGCTTCCAGCCTGTCATGGTCGATGAGCCATCAGTCGAAGAGGCCATCGAGATGCTACAGATGGTGCGCGGCAACTACGAGGCACATCATGGCGTTGGTATCACAGATGAGGCCGTTGACGCAGCCGTCAAGCTTTCTGACCGCTACATCAATGATCGCTTCCTACCTGACAAAGCTATCGACGTTCTCGACGAAGCTGGTTCATCACTACGCCTGGAGGCCACAGAGCAGGGCATTGTTAGCCCGACGCTCGTTGCCGACCTTGAGACTGAGCTAGCCGACATCCAGAACAAGAAAGAGGCGGCAGCGACCGCTGAGGACTATGAGAGTGCCGCGAAACTACGCCAGCAAGAGCTGATCGTGATCGAGAAGCTTGACAAGGCTCGTGTTGAGGCTCAGGGTTCCGCAGCCTTGATTGTGACACCGGAGCATATCGCTCGTGTGGTCGAGAACTGGACAGGCGTTCCTGTCAGTCAGATGATCGAGAGTGAGCGCGTCAACCTGCGTAACCTGGAAGACGACTTGCGTAAGCGTGTCGTTGGTCAGGACGAGGCGATTACCGCTGTGGCTCGTGCCATTCGTCGCTCACGCGCTGGCTTGAAGGACCCGAAACGTCCGATTGGTTCGTTCCTGTTCCTTGGTCCAACTGGTGTTGGTAAGACCGAGTTGGCGAAGGCATTAACCGCCGAACTCTTTGGTGGTGAGGACAACTTGATCCGTCTCGACATGTCAGAGTACATGGAGCCGCACACCGTTGCACGTCTCTTCGGTAGCCCTCCAGGATATGTTGGCTATGACGAGGGTGGTCAGTTGACCGAGCAGGTACGTCGTCATCCGTATAGTGTCATTCTGCTCGACGAGATAGAGAAGGCACACCCACAGGTCTTCAACGCCCTGTTGCAGATCATGGATGATGGTCGCTTGACGGATGGTCAGGGCCGCACGGTTGACTTCAAGAACACCGTTGTTGTTATGACGAGTAACGCTGGTAGTGCCGACTTGAAGCGTGCCATTCGCATCGGCTTCTCTAACAAGAGAAACAGCGAAGAGGACCGCAATGAGCAGCACGAGGTGATGCGCTCGAAGGCAATGGAGGGTCTCAAGCAGATGTTCCGCCCAGAGTTTATCAACCGTATCGACCAGATTGTGGTCTTCCACTCACTCGGTAAGAGCGAGCTGTACAGCATCGTTGACCTGCTACTGGCTCAGGTACGCACGCGTTTGAGCGAGCAAGGCATTGGGCTTGAGGTAAGCGATGAGGCACGCGACTTCCTGTTGCGTGAGGGTACGGACGAAGAGTACGGTGCGCGTCCATTGCGCCGCGCCATTCAGTCCTACGTCGATGACGCTCTGGCAGACGCCCTACTAGCCGAGGAAATCAGCAGCGGCACAACCGCCCTGTTGACGGTGAGCGATGGCAACATCGCCATCGTCCCCCAGGCTCAGGAAGTAGCGCAAGCTGCGTAACATTTCTTGATTGATGAAAAAAGAGGAAAGGGCATTGCAACCTGCGAGGTTGCAATGCCCTTTCCTCTTTTTTCATCAGGATTATTTCTTATGAGAAGCCTCTAAACCAAGCTTGTGCGAAAGCTGTTGCACCTTCTCCGCCATTGCCTCCTCTTGCTTGAGGTTTTGCTCAAGCAGTTGCACACACTGCATCTGCCCCAGTAACGTCGCCTGATCAATCAGCCCTTTATAAGAAGCAATTTCGTAGTATTCGCTTTTTGCTCCAGCTCCAAGATTGAACATCGTCAGAACATCTGCCGAAGGTTTCTCTTTCATGAAGCTATCATGCTCCGCCTTCATTCCCGCTACCGCCAGACATGGCGAGGTTTCAGGAGTGACGCCTAGAGCATGAAAGCACTGTTCCAGATTGCTGATTTGCAGAAGTGTCTCTTGCTCGTGCTGCTCAAAGGCTTGCTTAACTTCATCGTGATTGCTCTGCTGTGCCAGTGTTGGGAGTATCTTCGACAACTTTTGTTCCGCGTCAAAGATATCTGCGAGTTCGTGTATAAAAAGGTCTTTTGGACTATGCATTGCCATTATTTTGTTCCTCCGTATTCTCTATCTATCTCTGTGTGAGTACATGGTTATTACGTCCTATTTTTAAGAAAAGTGACACCAGCTTGTATCTTTTTGTTCTCTTGTGTTCGTACTACTACTAACACGAAAATTGTGTTACAAGGGGAGACTTTGTGCCTTCTAACGGCATTTTACTGAGCGATTAGTAGCCGAAAGTGGTCCCTTCCAAATCGTGTGGCAACTTTAATGGTTCCCTCTCTCGGAGACAACATGAATGTAAAGCGCGACGAAAATAATGATACGCTCTCGACGGATACCACCTATTCGCAGAGTCGGAATGCATATAAAAACGGTACGTATAGGAAAACGAGAAGTTCTAAAGATAGTGAAGAAAGACAACTGCGTGAGAGCGAAGAGCGTTTTCGTCTCATGTTTGAGCAAGCGAACGTTGGTATGGCCTTCGCATCGTTAGAGGGACAACTGGTACAGGTCAACGCTCGCTATTGTGAGATTGTCGGTCATACACGAGAAGAGTTGCTCAGTCGTTCATTGATGGATGTCACGCATCCTGATGATGTCGAAAAGAATAGAGCGGTGTTGCAAAACTTGTTAGACAGCACAGCACAGGCAAGTCCACTTGAGAAACGCTATGTGCGTGACGATGGCTCTTTTACCTGGGCCGATGTTTCTATCTCACTTATCTGCGATACGCAGGGCGTTCCTCTCTATTACATGGCAGTGGTTATTGATATCACCGAGCGCAAAAAGCTCGAAGTGGAACGTGACCATAATGTGACTGCACGTCTCCGCTTGGAGCACCGAACTCAGACCTCTCTTGAAGGTTTGCTGGCTATGGCACAGGTTCTGGTACAAATTCCAGTTCGTAGCGATAACGCCGATGAGATGTATGCCGCAGGACGACGACTGGCAGAACTCACGCGGAACATCCTCGATTGTCAACGCGTGGGCTTATTTGTGACTGAGCCAGAGACCGACAGGTTGCAACCGCTCAATGTGGTTGGCTTGTCTCCTCAGCAAGAAGAGGCGTGGTGGCAGCAGCAACAGCAGAACCCAATGCAACCATTTCTGTCGCGCATACTGGCACATTTACAACAAGAGGATGTGCTGATATTGGATATGACGGTACCTCCATTTTCTTCGATGCCCAATCCTTACGAGAGCAAAACAATCTTGATTGCTCCTATGCGTATCGCCGACCGTATCATCGGCCTCATTTCACTGGATTATGGTTCAGTTACACATAGTTATACACAAAGCGAAATTGCTCTTGCTACTGCTATTGGTACGCTCTCCGCTCTGGTCATCGAGCGGCAACGTCTTCTTGCGGAACAGGCCGAGGCACGAGGACGCGAGGTTGCTCTGCAAGAGGCGAACCGCAGAATGGAAGAGTTTCTTGGCATTGCCAGCCACGAGTTGAGAACGCCCTTGACGACGATTAAAGCAAATATACAACTTACGAAGCGGCGTCTGCAGACAATGGCATCCGAGGCTCTTCCTGCATCCACGATGAGCAAGGTTGAGTCGATGCAGGACATGCTCTTCCGTGCCGAACGTCAGGTTGGTGTCCTCAATCGGCTTGTCGGCGACCTCATCGACATTTCACGTATTCAAACGGGCAAGTTAGACCTACATTTGCGGAAAGAGCCAAGCGATCTTGCTGCGATTGTCACTGAAACGGTGCAAGAGCAGAGAAAGGCAACGCCCAACCGCACTCTTACGTTATCTTTACCATCCGATGAAAGCACTTTGTTAGTTGTCGCCGACTCTGACCGCCTCGCGCAGGTGCTGACAAACTACATGACCAATGCATTGAAATATTCCGCTTCAGACAAACCCGTTGCGGTGCGAGTGACGAGAGAAAAGAATGCAGCGGGAGACGATATTGTGCGTGTCGCTGTCTCTGATGAAGGAGTAGGACTCTCTCCCACAGAGCAGAAGCGTATCTGGGAATGTTTCTATCAATCGGAAGATGTGAAAGTGGTAAGCGGTTCAGGCGTCGGTCTAGGACTAGGGTTGTATATCAGTCAGACGCTTGTGGAGCGGCATCACGGGCATGTGGGAGTCGAGAGTACTCCTGGCACTGGCTCGACATTCTGGTTTACACTACCTCTTATACAAAGCAATTCTACCAGTGTAGAAGAGGAGTAGGTAGTTATGAGATATTCTTTGCGCCGTGCCGCAACATTTGCGGCACTTTCACTAGGAGCGTTGGGAGCAGGTATCGCGGTTAATAGTGTGTTGCCGCGCCGTTTCGCAACATGGTACACGCCAGAGGAACAGCCTTTTCAGAAAAGTTCATCTTCATTGCCTGCTATCGACATCACGATTTTGCGCTGTGCAAGCGTGGTCGTACCCGAATGGATAGCGGTACGCGGTGCGTTCTCGCTCGCGCCTCGTCGTATTGCCCATAGTGCCATCCTAATACGCCATCCCAAAGCCACCTTTCTCTACGATACGGGTATTGCTAGCACGATTGACCGCTATTTTACCAATCAATCCTTTCGCTTCAAACAAACGCTTGGCAAATTCACGATGGAACAGCCACTTGCCAGCCATTTGCAACGACTCTCCCTGGAGCCGCGCGATCTGGATTTTGCACTGATCTCGCACCTGCACTGGGACCATGTAAGTGGCGTACCCGACCTTCCTCATGTAGCACTACGTATTAACCGTGTCGAATACGAAGCCGCACGCTACGGCCTGCTCGACCTCCATCATGGCCTTGCTCGTACCCTGCTCGGCAACAATCCTATCGAATTGTTCGACTGCAACGGCCCCACATACGGCGCGTTTCATAGCAGTCATGATCTCTTTGGTGACGGTTCCATTGTACTAATTCCTTTGCCGGGACATACAGCGGGTAACACTGGCATGCTTATTCAGCGTGCTAACGGTAGTCCACTTTTTCTGGTTGGTGACGCCGTCTGGGTTGCCGAAAACTTCCAACGACCCGCAACTATGCACCCGTTCATCTGGAACAGTGTCACTGGCGACGATGGCACCGCGTGTCAAACGCTCATCGACCTGCACTCTTTCGCGCAGCGTCACCCCGAAATTCCGCTTGTTGCTATGCAACTGCTACTACCTCTGCTTGGTCTTGTTCACGACAAACCCATGTGCTACACTTGCGAGTGAAGGAGACTTCACACTCTTATTTGATGGTAGGAAATGTATGAAAATCGCCCAGACAACAGAAACATCAGAACGGCGTCTTGTCCGTGTGCGCTTATACAAAGATGCTGCACTACGTAAACAGTATGCTGCGACCATTCCACGTTGGCGTCGCGCCCCTGTCGGCTACTTTATGAGTATTCTGTTTGTTGGTACGGCCTTCGCGGGTACGTTTCTCTTTCACTATGTACCAGGGGTGATGACGTTTCCTGATTCTTTCTTCATTCTGTCTGTCTTGCTCACTGCGCTTATCTGGGGCGTTGGTTCTGCTATTTTTTCACTTATCCTTAGCACTATACTTATCGACTATTTTTTTGTTGCTCCTGTAGGACAAATTAATCTCTACAACTGGAACGGTATGGTGCAAGTTTTGCCATTTATCATAGCTGGCCTCGTCATTGCGTTTATCACTGGACAACGTGAGCGTGCGCGGCTCCAATCACTTGCCGCTGAGCAAGAGTTACAGGCGTATGCGGATGAGTTAGAGGCGTCGAACGAGAGGCTCAAAGAGGTCAATTCCCAGCTCAAGGATACCGACGAACTCAAAGACCGCTTTCTCTCGATTGCCTCGCACGAACTCAAAACGCCGATTACCAGCATTCGCGGACAGGCACAACTTGCTATTCGCCGCCTCGCACGACAGAAAAATGTGACGCCCGAAATTGAGGGCATGAGTACCACGCTCGAAAAAATCAATGAGCAGACCACGCGTCTCACCTCGCTCATCGACGAACTACTCGATGTCAGCAGCATTCGTGCAGGTAAGATAGAACTACACAAACGCGACTGCGAACTGGTCTCATTGTGTCGTGACGCGATAGAGGATCAGCAAATGCTTTCAGGTCGAACTATAACGCTTGACGCGGAGCCGCCCGTCGTTCACCTTCTCGCCGACAACGACCGTTTGACGCAGGTGGTCACTAACCTTGTCACCAACGCCATCAAATACTCGCCAGAGGACAAACCCATCGCCGTCTGTGTGCGCCAGAATGAGACACAGGCCCGACTCGAAGTACAGGATTTTGGCAAAGGCATCAGCGAGCAACAACTGCCACACATCTTCGACACCTTCTACCGCACTCCCGACGCACAAGCCTCCTCGAAGTTCGGTCTCGGTCTGGGACTAGCCATCTGTAAAGATATCGTCGAACGGCACGATGGTCGCATCTGGTGCCAGTCGAAAGTTGGGAAGGGTAGCACGTTCTTTGTGGAGTTGCCGCTGGGGGAGTAGGGGAAAGGATATAAAAAGGTGGGGGGGGGCGCCGTTGATAAATCGAGGCACGAACGAT
>CAXUGH010000058.1:0-2714 GCA_964250365.1 uncultured Ktedonobacteraceae bacterium | reverse complement strand
CCCCCCACCACCTTTTTCAGCAGGGGAGAAGGGACTCGAACCCCCAACAACTCGTACTGGCTTGTAATCAGTCCGTGCTATAAGCACGTTTCTAACCACCTACCACCGAACCGAACGGGCATCTTTCAATGCATTCGGCTCTCCAAGAGCCAATCCTTCAATAAAAACTGGTCTCTCTGTATCCCTTCCCCATGTATCAGGCATTACCCTGATCGTTTGAGTACTATGGATACTCTGTCACCATGCACCTCACGGTGTTTAGGCGATCCCTAAGTTTTCTTTCTACTCTGGTCCGAACGTAGGTTCCTCATTCATCTTTTGTACTTGCTAGAGGCAAGCTGTGACAGGAGAAACGTTTGACAACCCTCCAAATAATGATTGTCAATCCTGTATCACAAAAGATTGAGATTCAAGCAATCCAGCCTTAACCATATTCGGCCTAGCTGCCTGATGAGAATTCCATCAGACTTTTCCAACCCTGCTATTGTCCCCTCTCCCCTTTCGGAGTCAGGTGAGGTTGTGCTTTAGCCATATCCGTTTCAATGACGCTGTACGCTACAGCAAGAGTAAAAAGAACACATAGGCGCAAGTCTACCTTTGGAGACGAGGACTCTACCATTGAGCTACTCCCCTATGATTATGTCATGATGATAACAGAGCGAGTAGGATTTGTCAAGCGTTGGGAAGAAAACAATAGGTTATTTGAAAGTCGTAGCAGCAGATAGCGTTCACATGACAGGGGCAAGCCCTGTCACTACTATATCTCATAATATCGCTTGTACATCTATAGTAGTAATAGCGGCTTGCCCCTGTCATGTACACTCTGAGAAAACAAAAACGCCTAACCATTTGAGCAGTTAGGCGTTTGGGGTAAATATATTTATAACTCATAGTCTTCTGCCCAATTACATTGATGAACAATTCCTTCTGAATAGGGTATACGCTTGGAGTGCCCTTTTCCTCGGCGTAATATTCCTGCACTCTTGAAGCGCAAGTTCATAGGGCTAGTCTTAGGGATATCAGTGATTGGTATTGTGTACACCTTTGTAGTATCAGGACTGTATACAGCGAAATATTCGATTTTACCTTCGTAGCCTAACTTTTTATTTCCGCGCTTTGCCGATACTGTAGATTGAGTGTTAAACATAAGGTAGCATCCATCGGACGAAAGCCAAGCGGTTTTGACCTGAATGCGTACAAGTCTTGATTCTGTATAAACGAAGAACCCAAAGTTCCGATGTTCTTCTGTAACGTAGTATGCAAGGTCGTAGCCCAAGTGATCGGCCCAAGGTAATAATACTTCATATCCCAATTGCACTAGTCGATTTAAGACTGCTGTATGGCTTACCAGTCCTTTTTGTGATGTGTCTTTCATGACTTGCTTCTCCTCCTTTGTTTAGGCGTTTGAGTAAGATGCAATCCTGCTAGATTTCATAATCTTCAGCCCAATTAAATCGGGGATCAGTTATTTCTTCATAGGGAACAAGATGAGTATTTTTATGGTTGCCTCGTACAAGTCCTGCACTCTTGAAACGAAGTGTCATATCAGTACTTTTTGGAGCTTTATCGACTGAGACCATATAGACCTTTCCATTCTCAGGCAAGTACACCGCAAAGAATTCAGCTTTTCCCACGTATCCCTTCTTTAAGTTGCCACGCTTTCCTGCTGAGATAGACACTGTGGGGAACTCAAAGCAACTACCATCTTTTGTTATCCGTCCTGTCTTACACTGCACTCGTACAAGATGACTCTCCCGATGCACAAAGAAGCCAAAGTTTCGGTGTTCCTCTGTAACATAATACGCAAGATCATATCCAAGATGATCTGCCCAAGGTAATAGTACCTCGAAGCCTAACTGGACAAGTCGATTCAAAATAGCGGTGTGACTTACTAAACCTCTTTGTGATGTGTCACTCATAGTCTTACTCCTCTCTTGATATTTGCCTGTTTCATGAAAGGAACTCAGACAAGAAAATGCCTGAGTTCCTTCTACTTTTGCTTATCCTAAACTGAGGATACCAATGATAAAGCCTGTACTACGTCGTAACTGTTGGTCAGATAAGCCGCTTTCAACGGCAACTTCGGTGAGCATGGATTGTATCGTTTCGACAAGGCTCAGGTCAGTACGGATGTGACAATCAGCATAATAGGGATCGTGCGCTTCTTCAAAACCTACCTGAAAGTCAGGGTCAGTAATCTGGACAATCGTGGTGAGTCGTGACGAAGTAGTCATGCTTGTGAAACACCTTTCTGTTTTCTTTGGAGTGCCTTTATCCATTTTGCACTACGAGTACGTCAGATTTACGTGCTTGACTGCTTGGCATTGAATGCCACCCTTAAAAAGATACTCTTACATGGACTGTGTTTTAATGATAGTCTATAAAAGTCATTCCGTCAAGGTAGTACATGTGCTACAATAGCCCAAATACTTTGAGGTGGTCGCTATGATTAGACTTAGGATTAAAGAAGAGGCTGAAAAACAAGGCTTGAATATGGCGCAACTGGCGCGAAAAGCCGATATAGACCAGAGAACGTTACGACGTATCTACCGAGACCCAACGCAAGAAATTTCGACACATGTGTTGGGGAAACTTGCAACTGCTTTAGGTGTTCCGCCATCTGATTTACTTGAGGTGATAGATGATGAAAGTTAGATGTGATTTCTGCTAGAGTGGAAGAGGAGCCTGATTAGGAGAAAACAAAAACGCCTAAC
>CAXUGH010000057.1:0-21616 GCA_964250365.1 uncultured Ktedonobacteraceae bacterium | reverse complement strand
GTATCGAGGTAATAGGAAGTGGTGGCTCAACTCCCACCCCAACGCCGACATCATCGGTTCCCACCCCAACGCCGACGGCAACATCTGGGACGCCAGACCTCGGACCTAACGTCCTTCTCTTCGACCCTTCGATGTCCAGCGCAACGATTCAAAGCCAGTTAGACTCGGCCTTCAATCAACAGCAAACCAATCAATTCGGTACGAATCGCTATGCCTTGCTCTTCAAGCCAGGGACGTATAACGTGAACGTCAACCTCGGCTTTTACGAACAAGCACTTGGCCTGGGATATCTTCCTGATGCTGTCACCATCAACGGTGTCGTCAATGTCACCGCTGGCTGGAATGGAGGTAATGCAACGCAAAACTTCTGGCGTGGTGCCGAGAACATGAAAATTGCGCCTCCATCAGGTACTGATACATGGGCAGTAGCGCAGGCTGGTCCTCTACGTCGCGTGGATGTACGCGGCAATCTGGTACTGAATGACAATGAAGGCTGGGCGAGTGGCGGCTTCCTTGCCGATAGTAACGTCTCTGGTCAGGTGCAATCTGGCTCCCAGCAGCAATGGATGTCCAGAAACGACTCATTGGGAAGTTGGGTAGGCGGCGTCTGGAACATGGTGTTTGTAGGTGTGAATGGTGCCCCTGCTGCCAGTTTCCCTAATCCACCCGAAACAGTTGTCGGTCAAGCACCTGTTGTGCGCGAAAAGCCATTCCTCTACATCGATTCTTCTGGCAACTATCAGGTCTTTGTACCTGCACTTCAGACAAACTCGCAAGGCACGACATGGGCTAATGGGTCGCCCGCAGGAACATCCTTGCCCATCAGCCAGTTCTACATTGCGAAGCCAAACGATACAGCGGCTACGATCAACGCTGCGCTATCGCAAGGGAAGAATCTGCTGTTCACACCCGGCATCTATCACCTCAACGATACACTGCGCGTAAACCGAGCAAACACGGTCATACTCGGTCTTGGTCTCGCCACCCTCATTCCTGACAATGGCGTAGTTCCCATGAGCGTCGCCGATGTCGATGGTGTCTCGATTGCTGGACTACTCTTTGACGCGGGACCAGTAAACTCCCCCATTCTGTTGCAGGTTGGTCCAGCCGGTTCTACGCAAGACCACACGTCCAACCCGACTCTGTTGAGCGATGTTTTCTTCAGAATCGGCGGTGCTAGCGTTGGAAAGGCAACGCAGAGTCTGGTCGTCAACAGCAACAATGTCATCCTTGATCATATCTGGGCATGGCGTGCTGATCACGGCAACAGCGGCACTGTTGGTTGGACAATCAACACTGCTACCAATGGCTTGGTCGTGAATGGCAACAATGTCACGGCATATGGCCTCTTCGTCGAGCATTATCAGCAGTATAACGTCATTTGGAATGGCAATGGTGGTCGAACCTACTTCTTCCAGAATGAGCTTCCCTATGATGCCCCAAATCAAGCGGCCTGGATGAATGGAAGCACTAACGGGTACGCGGCCTACAAGGTAGCAAACTCCGTTACCAGTCATGAGGCATGGGGAGTGGGTAGCTACTGCTACTTCAACGTGAATCCGGCTCTGATCGAGGATCATTCCTTCGAGGTGCCGAACACGCCAGGAGTTCGGTTCCACGACCTCGTAACTGTTTCATTAGGAGGCGTTGGCACCATCAGCCACATCATCAATAGCACTGGTGGTCCGTCGAACTCTAGTAACACAAATGCCTACCTCGTGAGCTATCCATAACAATTTTTCGTAGGGACCAGATTTATCGCGTCCTCTGCTCAATTTATTGAGCGAGATTCATATCAATCATGTCTATAAGCTGTATCAGAATGATCTCGCGTGATAAATCACACGACGGACGCGATAAATCTAGTCCCTACGAGAACCAAAATGCAGGATTTTGCTCAATGAATTGAGCCTCGGACGCGATGAATCGCGTTCACGATCTCCAAAGTACATTGTTGCCTATTTTCCCAAGGAGGCATCATGGATGCTAACCTCGCGGGTGCTATGAGGCACCGCAAAGCTGTTCGACGGCTGATCGGGATATTTGCGATACTCAGTATCACAGTTGGAATTCTCGCAGCCTCGTTTTCCCCTTCATTCATTCATAGCGTGAGAGCAGTTTCGTCTGATGCTACCGCGATACAAATCAATGCCGGTGGCTCTGCCGCTGCCCCTTTCGTTGTTGATGTAGATTACAACGGCGGAGCAGTTGGCGCAAGTACAAGTAGCGCAATTACGACTACTGGCGTTAGCAATCCTGCACCACAGGCGGTCTATCAGACAAATCGCATTGGTCCTACCTTCAGTTATAACATTCCTAATCTTATGTCTGGTGCTTCCTACACAGTTCGCTTGCACTTTGCTGAAACGTATTGGACACAGACGGGACAACGCGTTTTCAACGTCAGCATCAATAATCAGTCGGTACTCAGCAAGTTTGATATTCTGGCTGTTGCTGGGGGACAAAATAAGGCGACTGTGCAGCAGTTTACTGGCACGGCGGACAGCAGTGGAACGATCACCATTCAGTTTACGTCTGTGGTCGATCAAGCCCAGATCAACGGTATCGAGGTACTAGGCGGTACTGGCTCTACACCTACGCCAACTCCCACATCCACGTCCATACCTACTCCAACGCCCACACCAACTGGTAACTGGACTCCTGTGTGGAGCGATAATTTTGCTGGCGCGGCTGGTAGTACACCATCAGCAGCGAACTGGATTGAGGATACTGGAACGAGTTCTCCTGGTGGTCCGCCAAACTGGGGTACAGGTGAGGTCGAGACTATGAGCAACTCGACGAATAACGTCTACCTCGATGGCAACAATCACCTCAACATTACCGCACTCAATAATAACGGTGCATGGACATCGGGTCGTATCGAAACACAGCGTAGTGACTTCGCGGCTCCTGCTGGCGGTATGCTGAAGATATCGGCATCGCTCAAACAGCCTAACCCCGCCAACGGTCTAGGTTACTGGCCCGCCTTCTGGACACTGGGTTCGGGAAATCGTACCAGTGGACAGGCATGGCCCGGCGTTGGCGAGGTAGACATCATGGAGGATGTCAACGCACGTAACGAAACGGCGGCAACGCTGCATTGTGGCACCGATCCGGGTGGTCCCTGCAATGAACCTAATGGTTTTGGTAGTGGATTGGCTACCTGCAACGGCTGTCAGACCGATTATCATACCTATACTGAAGTCATTGACCGCACGCAATCGGACGAGCAGATTCGCTGGTATCTCGATAATCAGCAGATATGGATTGTGCGCGAGAGTCAGGTCGGCGTTAGCACATGGCAAGCGGCGGTCGATCACGGATTCTTCATCATCTTCGACCTTGCTATGGGGGGAGCGTTCCCCAATGGCGTTTGTGGCTGTACCTCGCCCACTAGCGCGACATCCTCTGGTGGCACGTTGAGCATCGCATCCGTCGGCGTCTCTCAGATGACGGGCACACCGCCACCGCCGTTGACGACGCCACCAACACCAACATCACCAAGCGTTGTCTCTGTAACCGGCTCTCAAGGACAGTGGCAACTCAACGTAAATGGCTCTCCCTATCAGGTGAAAGGTGTTACGTGGGGACCACCACCCGATGCAGCACCAGCATACATGCCTGATTTACAATCAATGGGTGTCAACACTGTGCGTACATGGGGCACCGACGCCACGAGTTTGCCGCTTCTCAATGCGGCCTCAGCTTACGGCATTAAGGTTATCAGCGGCTTCTGGCTCGGTCAGGGCAATGACTACCTCAATGATACGAACTATAAGACGACTCAGCTCAACACAATTGAGAACTGGGTGAATACGTACAAGAACAACCCAGGAGTGCTGATGTGGGACGTGGGCAACGAGGTGCTGCTCAACCTGCAAAATACCTATTCGGGTACGCAGTTAGAGCAGGAGCGCAACGCCTACGCCCAGTATATCGATCAAGTTGCTCAAGCGATTCACTCGATTGATCCCAACCATCCAGTCACGTCAACCGATGCATGGACGGGGGCATGGGTATACTACAAGGCGAACTCGCCGCATCTCGACCTGTACGCAGTGAACTCGTATGGCAAAGCCTGTTCAGTCAAGCAAGACTGGCTTAACGGTGGCTATACGAAGCCGTATATTGTCACCGAATCTGGACCTGCTGGCGAGTGGGAGGTACCTAACGATGCGAACGGCGTGCCCACTGAGCCAACCGATGTTCAGAAGAGCCAGGGCTACTCGACTGCGTGGAACTGTATCACAAGCCATACTGGTGTCGCATTTGGTGCAACACTCTTCAACTACGGCATCGAGAACGACTTTGGCGGCGTGTGGTTCAACCTGATAACGGGACACTGGAATCGGCTCTCCTACTATGCAGTGAAACAGCTCTATAGCGGAAAGAGTTCGCCGAATACACCACCTGTCATCTCAAGCATGTCGCTTAGTCAAACGAGTGTGCCAGCGAAAAGCCAATTCACCGTCAGCGTCAACGTCAGCGACCCCAATGGCGACCCGCTACGCTATCACCTGATGCTCAGCAGTAAGTATGTCGATTCAAGCACGGGGCTACAGAACGCAACCTTCACACAGACCGGCACGAGTTCGTTCTCGGTAACGGCACCAGGGACGCTGGGCACATGGAAGGTGTATGTCTACGCCTATGATGGACAAGGCAATGTCGGTATAGAGACGCTCTCGTTCAAGGTCATTGCGCCTCCGGTCAATGGCACAAATGTTGCTCTTGGCAAGCCGACGACGGCATCTTCCTATCAATCAACTGGCAATGGTGCGCCTTATCCACCATCGAATGCAACCGATGGCAATCTCTCAACGCGCTGGGCAAGCGATTGGAGCGATCCCCAGTGGTTGCAGGTCGATCTCGGACAGAAAACGACGATCAACCACATTCAACTGATATGGGAAAGTGCCTACGCGCAGGCGTACCAGATTCAGGTCTCCGATGATGGTACAACATGGTCGCCGCCGATCTACTCAACCACAACCGGAACTGGTGGAGTAGATGACTTCAACGTCACTGGTTCGGGTAGGTACGTTCGCCTCTACGCAACGCAGCGAGGAACAACATTTGGTTACTCGCTCTATGAATTCGGCATCTACACCTCGTAAGCGCTAAGGGTCGATGGCGGATTTGTAGCAAGCAATCCGCCATCTGACACCTACTAGTCTACCAATGTTGCTTCAGCGGTTTTTCGTAGGGACCAGATGTATCGCGTCCGTAGGCTCAATAAATTGAGCGAAATCCTTGTCAATCTTGGCTATAAGCCGTATCAGGCATGATCTCGCGTGATAAATCACATATACGGACGCGATACATCTGGTCCCTACGAAAACCTATCAAATAGAGACGAACCCTTTCTGATGAGGAGGTCTTATGCAACGCAGCTTTTATCTTCGTAGACTCAAACGCATATGGTACAGCCTGATTATTCTTATTGTAATGTTGAGTATTGCTAATGCTTCTCAACTTCAGGCAAAGGCCAGTTCGCTCGTAGCGGATCGCCCCTGGATGGATACCGCGCTAACACCAGACCAACGTGCTGACCAACTGATTGCACAAATGACTCTGGATGAGAAGATTGCCCTCGTGCATGGCGTGGCAGGTCCCTATATTGGTTACATTCCCGCCAATACACGCCTCGGCATTCCGTCAGTGAATCTGGAAGATGGTCCGGCTGGTGTAGCCGATGACCAGGGACAGGTGACAGCTTTTCCTGCTCCTATCGTGGGTGCTGCAAGCTGGGATACATCGCTCATGAATCAATATGGGCAAGCACTCGGAAGTGAACAAGCTGGCAAGGGAACAAATGTTGTACTTGGACCGACGGTCAACATTTTGCGCGTACCACAATGGGGAAGGAGTTTTGAGAGCTTTGGCGAAGACCCATATCTCTCGTCGCAGATGGCAGTCGCCAATGTGCAGGGCATTCAGTCGCAAGGAGTGATCGCCACCGTCAAGCACTTCGCAGCGAACAACCAGGAGGACAATCGCGGTGGCGTAAGTGCCAATGTGGACGAACGCACGCTTCAGGAAATTTATTATCCTGCATTTAAGGCTGCCGTTACGCAGGGACAAGCTGGCGCGGTCATGTGTTCCTATAATCAGGTCAACACAATTTATGCCTGTGAGAATCCCTTTCTGCTCAATCAGGCGTTGAGACAGCAATGGGGTTTCCCTGGCTTCGTAATGTCCGACTGGGGCGCAACTCATAGCACGGTAGCAGCAGCAGATTCGGGGCTTGATATGGAGATGTGGGATGGAGCGTACTTTGGAGATGCACTCAAAACAGCAGTACTCAATGGTCAGGTTAGCATGACCACACTTGATACGCAAGTACATCGCATTCTCCGCTCGATGTTTGCCGCGGGTCTTTTTGATCATCCACCGGTAGGCTCACTATCGAATAACGTTGCCAGTGCTGCCGATGATCAATTCGCGCTTCAATCTGAGGAGCAGGGGAGCGTGCTGCTGAAGAACAATCAGAATCTCTTGCCATTGAACAGCAATTCGACCCATTCGATTGCGGTTATTGGTCCGGGCGGCTCTGTGAATATTAAGGATGCAGGAGGTGGAAGCGCGGGTGTAATTGCACCGTTCATCGTGACTCCTTTACAAGGTATCACGAAGCGTGCAGGCAGCAACATCAATGTGCAATATGCTCAAGGAACTAATCCCGATGGAAGTTTGCCAGCCCTTGAAACGCAATACCTCACGCCTCCTTCTGGCGGTGGCAATGGATTGCAAGGCGAATACTTTAACAACATGACGTTATCGGGCGCACCTGTTTTGACGCGGGTAGACCCAAATATTGACTTCAACTGGAATGGCAATTCACCAGCTTCTGGTATCAACGCAACAAGCTGGTCGGCACGCTGGACAGGGACGCTTACCCCACCAGCAACTGGAACGTATGCCTTCTCCACTACCAGCGATGACGGAAGCCGCCTGTACATCAACAATCAGCTTGTGATCGATAATTGGCGCGATCAGTGGCCTAATGTTCAGAGCGCGTCGATACAACTTACGGGAGGGCAAGCCTATTCGATTCGACTTGAGTATTATCAGAACTGGGGTGGTAGCCGTGTGACACTGGGTTGGAATGCCCCAGGTCAGGATACTGCGTTCAATCAAGCAGTGCAGTTAGCCAAGTCCTCGGATGTTGCCGTTGTCGTTGCCAATGATAACGAAGCGGAGGGTTCAGATCGCATCAGCATTGGCCTCTCCGATGCACAGGAGCAACTTGTCGAAGCGGTAACGCAAGCCAATCCTCATACTGTTGTCGTGCTGAATACAGGTGCGCCAGTGCTTATGCCCTGGGTCAATCAAGCACAGGCCATTCTTGAGGCATGGTACCCTGGACAGGAAGATGGGAACGCGCTAGCTGCGCTGCTGTTTGGCGACGTGAATCCGTCGGGCAAACTTCCCATGACCTTCCCGGCAAGTGCAAACGATGTGCCAGCAAATACGCCAGCACAGTATCCTGGCATCAATAATCAGGCGCAGTACTCTGAAGGGATTTTTGTCGGCTATCGGCACTACGATAAAAACAACATTACACCGCTCTTCCCCTTTGGATATGGGCTTTCCTACACAACGTTCGCATACAATAACCTTGCGATTAGCCCTGGAAGTGCCTCCAATACAAGCACAGTTACGGTAAGCCTCGATGTCACCAACAGCGGCTCACGAGCAGGCTCCGAAGTAGTGCAGCTTTACCTTGGCATTCCTTCGACTAATGTGCCTGAGCCGCCTAAACAGCTCAAGGGCTTCCAGAAGGTTTCGCTACAACCGGGGCAGACCCAGCATGTGAGTTTCTCGCTCTCACCACAGAACTTCTCCTACTGGGATGTGAACGCCCACAACTGGCTCGTGCAGAATGGAACTTACTCAGTCATGGTAGGCAGTTCGTCGCGCGATATTCGCCAGCAAGGAAGCTTCATGGTCAGCGGAAGTCCACCTCCGCCGCCACCTCCGACTGATAATGCCATCCGTATTAACGCAGGAGGTGGTGCAGTCTCTTCGGCGGCATGGTTCCCATCCTTCAGCGCGGATACAGGTTTTAGTGGAGGCACAGTATCTACATCAGGAGCATCTGTCGATCTCACGGGTGTCACTAATCCAGCACCCGAAGCAGTCTACCAGAGCAATCGTGCAGGCAACTTCAGTTATGCTATTCCCAACTTGACGCCTAATAAAAGCTACGCGGTAAGGCTGGACTTTGCCGAGACCTACTGGACACAGAAGGGGCAACGCGTCTTTAATGTGAATGCCAATGGGCAACAAGTCTTGAGCAACTTCGATATCATTGCCGCTGCTAATGGCCCTGGCAAAGCAGTGGAGCAGCAATTTAACGTGACAGCCGATGGCAACGGCACCATCACGCTACAGTTCTCCTCGGTCGTCGATAATGCTCTGGTCAATGGCATCGAGGTGCTTGGCGATGGCTCCACTCCGACGCCAACACCAACTCCTGGATCGACGCCCACTCCAATCCCAACTCCTGGCTCGACTCCAACTCCCACGTCGGGTGGAGGCGTGCAAATCAATGCAGGTGGAGATGTCGCAGCTCCCTTCGTTGCTGATACCGATTTTACAGGAGGCTCAACCTATAGCAACGCGGTTGCTATCGATACCAGTGGCGTGAGCAATCCAGCCCCTCTCGCAGTCTATCAGAGTGTGCGTGAAGGCAACTTTAGCTATAGTATTGGGCATCTTACGGCAGGAGCCACCTATACTGTACGGTTGCACTTTGCCGAATTGTATTGGACGAAGGCGGGGCAACGCGTCTTCAACGTCAGTGCCAATGGGCAAGCGCAGCTCAACAATTTTGATATTGTGGGAGCGGCTGGCTCGAACAATAAAGCAGTGGTCAAGCAGTTCACCGTCACGGCTGATGGCAACGGCACTATCACTCTACAATTCACCCCTGTCGTCGATAACGCTCAGGTCAGCGGTATTGAAGTTTTATCCTAGACAATGTATGCATTGAGGCATAGGAAAGGAAAAGCTGTATGCAGCAACAATTAAACTCGTTTTCAAGGCGAAGTCGAGTGTTCATCGCGCTGTTTATTGTTCTGGCAACGTTGCTAGCTGGCATTATCGCTGAGACGAGCCATGTCCAGAAGGTTCAGGCTGCTTCGATTGTGCCCGTTGGTGCTGGCAGTTACACAACTGCCGTGCCGCCAAATGTGAACACGCCGCCCAATACTATCTATCGCACGTCGCGCGTGACTGGGCCGATGCCTACCAGCGATTGGTGGACATCGGTGGCATGGACGCAACCTGCCTATCCTATCTATCCTTTACCGTTGGCTTTGCAGACAAGTACAACTGGGATTGGCGTTGACTATCCAGATTTAGAGGTCGAGAAGGTCGCGGTACATGCTGGATACGCGAATGATTTTACGCTGGGAGCGACCACCGGTACCTTCCCATCGCCTAATCCGCTCGTCGATGGCTACTCGGACTGGACCGTCTCCATGCTCTGGAATAACGGCTCTGGTGGCACTATGCGCGTGACTGCAGGACAGGGTTTGCCTTATCTCTACGCAACATTTGCGAATGAGAATCCACAATTAACCTTTGCAACTGCGCCGACGGTCTGGTCTGGTAACGCCTCTTCTAGCATTCTTGGCATTACCAGCAACGGACATAACTATGCGCTCTTTGGTCCAACAGGCTCTAACTGGTCTGGTTTGGGGACAACGACGCTCACAAACAATTTACAGGGCAAGACATACTTCTCCCTGGCGGCGTTACCAGACAACTCAGCGAGTACACTACAGGCATTTCAGCAGTACGCCTACTCGTTCGTGACCAACTCTCAAGTAAGCTATTCCTACGATCAGAACAATAGCCGCGTTCATACCACCTATACTCTCACCACGCAGGCGCAAGAAGGGGCGCAGACGGGCACGATCATGGCACTCTTCCCCAATCAGTGGAAGGTGACGGACTCGTTCGCGCCTCTGTCGTATACCTATCACAGTATTCGTGGCAGCATGAAGACGCTCGCGGGTTCTTCCTTCTCCACGACTCTCGTTTATCATGGTATTCTGCCTTTCTTCCCAGACGTGGGGCAGTACAATCAAAACACGTTGATTGACGATGTTGAGGTTGCGAACGGGCAAAGTCGAAGTCCCACCGTTGGAGATACCTACTGGGGTGGAAAGGCACTGATGCAGATAGCGCAACTGCTACCTCTTGCAAAAGAGACAGGGCTGAACTCGGCATACAACAACCTGCTTTCCTGGTTGGAAGGCGCGATGGCGGACCACTTTAGCGCAACCGATGCAGCGGGGAACGCCAAAACAACCGACCTGTTTTACTATGACTCCACATGGGGCACGATGATTGGTTATCCCGCCTCCTACGGCTCGGATAGCGACCTCAACGACCATCACTTCCACTATGGCTATTGGATCAACGCAGCCGCCACAATTGCGCGTGCCGATCCAGCGTGGGCAAATAAGTACGGTGGTATGGTCAATTTGCTAGTCAATGACATCGCCGATCCCAGTCGGACCGATTCAATGTTCCCCTTCTTACGCAACTTCTCGCCGTATGAAGGACATTCCTGGGCTTCGGGTAGTGAACTGGCTTCATGGGGTAATAACCAGGAATCCTCCTCTGAAGCGATCAATGCGTGGGCAGGTTTGATTCAATGGGGCACGGCTACGGGAAACACACAGATTCGTGACTTAGGCATCTACCTGTATACAACAGAGACCCAGGCGGTGGAGCAGTACTGGTTCAATGTCGATCATGACAACTTCCCGTCAGGTTACGGCTACGACTATACCGCGCAGGTGTGGAGTGGTCAGATATGGGATGGTACCTACTTCTCTGGCGATCCACAGGATATTCGTGGTATCAACCTACTTCCTATTACACCAGCGTCAATGTACCTTGCCGATAATACTAGTTACGAACAAGAGTTTCTGCAGGCGTTGGCGGCAGAAAATGGAGGTTCAAATACCTGGACGACGTGGCAGGATACGTTCTGGGAATATCAAGCACTGATAGATGCGCCAGGGGCTATTCAGCTTTTCAACGCTCAGCCCAACTATACACCAGGAGCGTCTGAAACAAAGGCATTTACCTATTCTATGCTCTACGACTTACAGACGTTAGGAGCGGTAGATGCGGCGGTCACAGCTAATACTCCGCTGTATGCCGTCTTCAAGGCTGGTGGCACAGTCAATCACGTTGCCTACAACGCTGGGAATGCGCCAATTACAGTCAATTTCTCGGATGGTACCTCGTTCTCTGTTCCCGCTGGACAGATTGCAGTGAATGGCAATGTCATTCCACCACGCTCACTGCCGCCCTCCAATGGCGTACATATCAATGCTGGTGGTGGAGAAGACTATCCCTTTGTTGCTGATACGGGCTTTACGGGCGGCGCGACAGCAAATACGGGTTCAGCTATCGATCTCTCTGGCGTGACGAATCCTGCACCACAGTATGTCTACCAGAGCAATCGCTATGGCACCTTTAGCTATGCCGTTACGGGCTTGACGCCTAACACCTCCTATCCAGTACGTCTGCATTTTGCCGAGACCTACTTTACACAGGCGGGGCAACGCGTCTTTAATGTGAACGCGAACGGGCAATCGGAACTGAGCAACTTCGACATTGTGGCAGCGGCTGGCGCGGAGAACAAAGCGGTGGCGGAACAATTTAACGCGACCTCTGATGGGAACGGAACTATCACGCTACAGTTCGTGCCAGTGAAAGATAACGCTTTGGTTAGCGGTATCGAGGTGATTGGTGGTGGCTCGACTCCGACGCCAACACCAACTCCTGGTTCAACTCCCACACCAACGCCGACTCCTCCGTCTGGTGGAGGCGTACAAATCAATGCTGGCGGAGATGCGGCTGCTCCCTTTAGCGCGGATACTGGTTGGACAGGGGGTTCGACCTACAGCAATGCCGTAGCTATTGATACCAGTGGTGTGAGCAATCCCGCTCCCCTCGCGGTCTATCAGAGTGTGCGGGAAGGCAACTTTAGCTATGCTGTCCCCAAATTGACTCCCAATAAGACTTACACAGTGAGGTTGCACTTTGCCGAATTGTATTGGACGAAGGCGGGGCAACGCGTCTTCAACGTCAGTGCCAATGGACAAGCGCAGCTCACCAACTTTGATATTGTGGGAGCGGCAGGGGCAAATGATAAAGCGGTGGTCAAGCAGTTTACCGTCACGGCTGATGGCAATGGCACGATTACTCTGCAGTTCACACCTGTCGTCGATAACGCTCAAGTGAGCGGTATTGAGATTCTGTCGTAACTGGTAGTAGTCTACCAATCTTGATTTGCTGGGGAGAAGTAGGGGTCTAATTCATTACACCCTGTTGGCGGTGGACCAGTCAGGAGGGCTTGTAGACATGGTTCAACCCCCTTTGGCAGAGTGCGTCGCCAACAGGGTGTAATGAATTAGACCCCTACAGCTAGTTCATTTGAAGATTGGTGAACTAGTAGGGGCCGATTTATCACGTCCTCGTCGGTCATCGCAATGCCAGCAGGATGTGATAAATCGGTCCCTACCCTTATCTTGCGGGGGCTGCACAGGATTCTCGCTGTACCAGCGAAGTTGCCAGTTCGATGCGCTTATTTTCGAGCGTTTCCCCTGCGATGAGACGCAACAACATTTGTGTCGCAGTGCGTCCCATTTCTCGTAGCGGTTGGCGAATCGTGGTCAATGGAGGACTCATTCTTGCTGCACTGGGAATGTCATCGAAGCCGATGACGCTCATCTCTTTGGGCACATGCACGTCCCTTGCATACAGCGCACGATAAACTCCTGTGGTCTGTTCATCGTTCGCTGTAAATATCGCAGTCGGAGGTTCGGGGAGATCGAGCAGAGCAAGCGTTTCTCGATAGCCGCTCTCATGACCAAAATTGCCGGGGCGTATCAAGGTTGAGTCCATTTGTATTCCCTGCATCTCAAGAGCCGCATTGTAGCCAGCGAGACGCGCTCGACTCGTCATATGTGTTGGAGTACCGGTAATGATTGCTATACGTCGATGACCGAGACTCAGCAGATACTCGACCGCCATCAGTCCTCCAACCCAGTTCGTAGCACCGACGGAGGGTATGTCTGTTTCCAGTTGTAACGTATCATCAATCACCACGAAAGGAATACGATGCCTGCGTAATTTCTCTATATGCCGAGTACGATCTCGCGTCGTAAAGAGGAGTGCGCCATCAGTTGTCTTGTTAGTAACCTTGCTCTGCCAATAGCGTTCACGAAATGTATTGTCATGCATAGAATAGAGCGCGATTCGGTACTCGGTCTGATTTAAGACTTCTTCGATACCACGAAGAATTTCTAAACCATACTCGCTATCCAAGGCGTCGGGTGAAATCAGGTCGATAAGATAGGTCTGCTTTGTCTGACCATCCATTTGTGGTCGTGTTGCTCGACTATGAACATATCCAGTTTCGGCAATGATTCGCTCTATACGTTCTCTTGTTGTTGGAGCTACATCTGGTCTATTATTGAGAACTTTTGATACTGTCGGAATTGAGACACCTGCAGCAGCCGCTAACTCAGCAATTTTGAGACGTTGATAACTCAATATACAATCCTTAATTCATAGAGAGAAAATGGCACTTTCATAACTAAACTCAATTTTATCTGGCTTTTTTTTCGCTGTCAAGCGTAAGTTCATCCTCAGCTCTCTCAAAGAAGGGAGAACTGAGGATGAACGTAGAGAATTGGGCACCTTGTAAGTTATTA
The DNA here is from genome assembly GCA_964250365.1 of uncultured Ktedonobacteraceae bacterium. Lineage (GTDB taxonomy): Bacteria > Chloroflexota > Ktedonobacteria > Ktedonobacterales > Ktedonobacteraceae > JBBQVS01. Next base: position 7,865 of record CAXUGH010000057.1, on the reverse strand, counting down.
CGGATAGCTTACCACTGTGACCGGAGTATCCGGGTTAGCGATGGTTGACGACCCGCCCGTATCGTTGACCACGTTCAGGATGCCACCGGAGCCAGACGTGGAGAGGAAGATCGTGAATAGATCGTGGAGACTTCCCGCTGGAAGAGTTGTAGGAACCTCGAATGCGTGCGCGGCATAGATGGGTACTCCTTGATTAAAGAAGCTGTAGCTTCCCATGCCATATCCGCTGAAGCTAGATACTGTATTGGCAATCTTGAAAGCTGCCCAGCCATCAACGCCAGGAGCCTCCATCCACGCCGCCTGACTGGGTGGATCGTAGGGCATCTCGTTCTGGAAGAAGATGTCGGTACCACCATTGCCATTCCAGATAACCTCGTACTTTTGATAGTGTTCGACGAAGAGGCCGTATGCCGTAACGTTATCTCCGTTGACAATAACACCGGTATCGGCGGTGTTGATAGTCCAACCTACACCACCATTGCCGTGATCAGCTCGCCATGCCCAGATATCATCGAGAATGACGTTGTTGCTATTGACAACCAAGCTGTCTGTCGCTTTACCCGTCTCCGCGCCACCAATACGGAAGAACACATCAGAAAGAGCTGTCGGATCGGAGGCACTATGATCATAGTCATGTCCGCGACCATCGTCTCCAACCTGCAACAGTGTCGGAGAATTTGTTGTCCCTGCATCGAAGAGCAGTCCTGAGATCAAGTCTCCTCTCTCACTGGTGACTTTCATCGACACAACTCCATTCTCAGGAATGAGAGTCGGGAAACCGAGGCCGAGTATCACAGTATCGGGATGTGTCACCTTGATAGTCTGATCCAGGGAATAGACGCCAGGAGTCAGAAGAAGGTTTTTCCCGTCTTTCAACTCGTCATTGATTTTCGCTACTGAGTCTGTCGGCTGGGCAATGAAAAATTCTTTGAGCGAAATGGACGAGCCAGCAGTCGCGCTGTTAGCCCATGTCGTCCCCGCGGAATTGTGTTGTACCGAAGGTGCGAAGACCTTGTAGTGCCCATAGGGGTCCACGTACAGGTAGGGAGCCTCTCGCGTCACGGGACTGGTTGCAACTGTGGTGTATGGACCGCCGCACGACTTGTCGGCTGGGAAACATTGAGCGGGCGCACCCACTACGCCTGAAAACACCTGATTCCAAACGCCGTTAGTCCAGCCATCGAGTGTGCTATTCCTGACCAGCCACTGCTGCTGCGAACCGTTGATTACTGTGCCGCCATCAAATTGAGAATCGGCGATGAAGCCACCACTGCCATATGATGGAGAGGTGCAGTAGTCCATAAGAGTCGTTGCGCCGTTGACGTGGACACGACGCATCGGCGCGGCCTGTGACACTGCCCAGAACTCGCCCTTGTAGCAGCCTGCGTCTGGGTTAGTCACGTTGATGGTCAGGTTCGATAGCGAACGCCAGAAGTTATCAAGCGCAATGCAGTTGTTACTACCGAAGCACTGGTTGTATACGTCGATGGAGCCATTGATGACAACATCATTCGGAGAGAGACCAAGACCCGCTACAGTAGTGTAGTAACCAACCTGGAAGTTAAGAGGGGTGGTGCTGGAACCATAGGTGCCAGGCTCGAACAGTAGTGCGTAGCGTTGAGTTCCGAACTGGTTCGATATCTGTGAATTTGCCACCGCATTGACCGTCGTCTGAATATCGTTCAGTGACATGGTGGGGTTGAAGATATAGACGTTCGGGCCTAAATTAGGTTGCTTAGACGAAGGCTTCACTGCTGGAATTCCACTACTGGATTTCTTGCTGTGTGCATCAGCATGAGCAGCAGTAGAAGGATGAAGAAATGAAGAGGTTGCGAAGAGTCCGATCATACAACAGAGGAGCATGATCAATCCAATGAGCCGTGAAAGCGGTTTCTGGTGCCCCGTAGCACCGGGTGGACGTACATCCATGACATCTCCTTTTTTCTCTCTTACATTCCTGACGTTTGGAACACCGAGAGAGTTAGGTCAGATGCCGAAACCAAGGGGAACTCTGCCGCGCTTTCAGGGAGTTTCAACATATCAGGGTTACTATGTAAAATAGTCTACACGAAGAAATTCCTTTTTCGATATTTTCGGAATTGCTACCGGTTAGTATTCCGAATATAGCCTATATTTCGACTCTTGTCAAGAAAATTTTAAGTTATCTTTTCGTAAATTTTCTAAAAATTTTTCAGCCATGTGTTCTTTTTCCTCATATACGGAAGGCGGCACGTACATTTCTATCTGCAAACAAGTAGACGAGGATAACAAGAGCAACGACGATGTTTGAGGTTGTGTTTGTCATCGTAGTATTTCCCGTCTGAGTGAGTAGACTAACGCTGCTGAGAAGGCTAAGTATTTGTACAATAACGGTGAACCAGAATGCCCACCGCTTGAGCGTCCACAAGCCCCATGCAACCAGTAGCGCAAGTACGGCAAGAATGAGCAGCACTCCGCCGAGAATGCCAGCGATGGTCACGCTAGAAAACAGCGGCTCATGATTGCTCGAAAGTGCTGCGAGAAACCCCACGAAGCCTATACCGTCAAGAATGAGTAAGCCAATTCCTTGCAGAGCAACCAGAATAGCGATGATCGTAACTCCCAGTGGACGGCGACGGGGAGCCATTGTTGTTGTATTTTGCATTGTATCCTCCTTATAAGGGACTATATCTAAAAACCGATACATCCTCTCGCTTCATGCTGTCATAAACAACATTGGCGACAAGAGACAGTATAGCGTTAAGTTCGCCAAGAGTCTTGATCCTTTGGAGTTATTTTCTTCCAAGGAGGATAATGACTCTTTCGGACTAATCCTGCTTTCATTAGTCATCCTGCAATGCGTCGCTGATCGCTTGCTCCTTCGTCATGTTCTGACCAGTAGCCCGACCGACTTCAAATGTCGCTAAGTCCAGGCGCGTGCGTACCTGAGCAATCTCCTGATCCAAGTTGAGCGCGCCCATTTCATCAAAGGTGTTGAAAAGACGTGGCGAGAGCGTCTCGGCTGCTCCCAACAGCCTTCCTGCTCGCTCTGCTTGTCCTCGTGCTGTGGCAACCTCTGCCAGCCCGATGAGGGACCATTGAATCCCAATGGTATTCTCCTGATCTTCGGTACTATTCCAGAGACGTAGACTCTCTATGAAGAGATGTTGTGCCTGCTGCACATCCCCTTGCCTCAGCCTCACCGTCCCTGCCATGAGCAGGAATTGCTTCAGGTACCGAGGGTCTCCCGCCGCCCGCATCAGTGGCAAGCTCTCATTCACCCGCGACTGAGCCGTTGCTATGTCCCCTTGTGCAAGCGCGACAGCCCCCAACGCTCCGAGTGTTAAGCCCTCACCTAATATGTCTCGCTCCTGTTGAAAGAGTGCCAGACTTTGCTGTAAGAGTGTCTTTGCCTCCATTTCGTTGTGGCTGGCTAAGGCGGCTTGACCCAGATAGCGCAACACAAAGGCTTCCATTGACGGAAGGTGTTGTTGCTCAAACAGACGCCTACTCTCCTCAAGGGAAGAACGAGCAGCCTCTAGCTTCCCTTGACTCACCTGAATATCCCCCAGCCGCGCCAGTGCAAGAGCAAGCCAGTAGAGGTCTGCTAGTCCGCGAAACAGGGAGACGCTCTCCTCGGCTTCTTGATCGGCACGCTCAAACTCGCCCTGAGTTTGTGTCAGCAGACTGAGGCCATACAGAGCTTTGCCTCGTGCGAAATTGCTGTCTGTCTGCCCGCTCTGCGCCAGGAGTCGTTCCAAGAAAGTACGCCCCTCCTGCAGATTGCCACGCAGATACCAGTACCAGGTAAGTGCCCCTGCTAAACGCAATCCTATCTCAACCGCACCATGCTCGCTGCTCCAAGTAAGGGCGGTTCGCACATTGTCATGTGTACGATCCAGCCGTTCGAGCCACACATCTCGCTCTGGACGCAACAAATGCGGTTCCGCCGATTCAGCCAGTTGCAGGTAGTAGTCAAAGTGTCGGCGTTTGACCGCCTCTTGCTCCCCACTTGCCGCCAGTTGCTCCAGTGCGTACTCTCGAATCGTATCCAGCATCCGAAAGCGCGGCACCGCCCCTCCGACATCGGCTTGCTCAAGAAGACTCTTCTCGACCAGTTCTGTGACGCGCTCCATCACCTCATTTTCGTCATGCTGCTCATTGGCGCAGACGAACTCCACGGCTTCCAAAGAAAAGCTTCCTACGAACACCGCTATTTGTCGAAACACCTGCTGCTCACGCTCACTCAGCAAGTCATAGCTCCACGCTAGTGTGTTCCGCAACGTCTGCTGGCGCAATGGCAGGTCGCGTGCCCCTTGTGTGAGGAGTGAAAGACTACGCTCCATCCGAGCAAGCAAGGCGTCGGGGCCAAAAACCGAGAGACGTGCGGCGGCGAGTTCCAAAGCCAGCGGCAACCCGTCCAGACGACGGCAAATCTCAATGATGGCGGCTGCATTGCCGGTCGTCAGGGCAAAGCTGGGGTTGACCGCTCGTGCCCGTTCAAGAAACAGGGCGACGGACGGAGTATGTGCAAGGGTCTCGATATCTGGGAGATGTCCGGTGTCGGGAAGGGGAAGCGGCTGGATAGGCACGACGCGCTCCGGGATAAGCCGTAACGCTTCCCGACTCGTGACCAGCACCTTGAGGCGTGGGGCACTTTCTAAGGCTTGCGTTGCGAGAGGCGCGGCAGAGATAATCTGCTCGGCATTATCAAGCACCAGCAAGAGTTGCTTGGGGCGAAAGTAGTCAAGCAAGCTATCGCTGAGGTCTTGTCCGGCTATCTCGGACACATGGAGAGCCTGTGCCAGCGTTTGTACGACGAGTTCTGGCGTTGTGAGCAAGGCCAGCGACACGAAGGCTGCACCATCACTAAATTGAGGGGCAAGGTCACTGGCAACCTGAATCGCCACTCGCGTTTTGCCCACGCCTCCTGGTCCGGTGAGCGTCACCACTCCAACATCCTCGCGCATCAGCAGGTCTCGTACCAGAGCGACCTCTCGCTCTCGGTCAATGAGGCGACCGCGTGCAGCAGGTAATGGTGCAGGGGAAACGGCACCTGCTGTGTGAGAAGTCTGCGTGAAGCGTTCCGTCAACAGCAGTGCAAGGTCATTGGCGAGTCGCTCGCGCAATTCCTCGGCAGTGGCAAATTTCTGATAGGAAGTGACTCCATCAGTACGAATGCGGTCAAGTAATCGCTGCAAGTTCGGTTCGCGGTCGGGGGCAGGAGACTTGACATAGATGAGCCGTGGTTTGTCTGTCGAAAGCAGGTACTCGTCCTCTAAGCCTGATATCTGCATTGACGGCGCAACCCAACCATAATGCTGCCAGTAGATGCCCACAAAGATATCGCTCTGCGACACATAGGCTTGGTAGAGTTCACGCGGTGCATAGGGTCGCGCACCCGACTCGAAGAAGATAGGAGTGAGGCGTAATTGGGTGATTGCGTCGCGTGCGGCTGCTCGTTCAGGGGCTGACTCGTCAAGCGTCGAACTGACGAAGACACGCACGCGCTGGTCTGGCGTGCGAATACGAGAAACGGTGCTGAAAGCCTCTCCCGCTCGGTTGTTTGCATCCATACTCTGACGTGCTTGCATTCTTACTCACTTTCTCAAAACAATTGCTCTCCTTGCTTGCTGTTTTACTCAAACTCAAGGTCTTCATCGGTCACGACTTCGTCCTGGTCTTGCTCACTGGGTTGCAGGTCTACCACCAGAGTAAGAACGTAGGCGGCCTCATATCCGTCAAGAGCTAGTTGTGTTGATGCCGAGAGGACGTTGACAGCCAACCCACTCTTCTTCCAAGAAGTCATGGCTGCGTTGGCTTGTTGCGTAGTGGATGCAACCACCGCCCTGACATTTGTTCCATCTTCTCCTGCTTGATGACTAGAAAATGATTCAACCTTTAACATAACTGTTTTCCTCCTAAGTGGAAATGCAAACATGAGACGGCTCTTGTACTTTTCCTTTCGTTAAGGAAACATCACCATATGTCGGCGACAAGAACTAGTATAGCGTTGGGTTCGCCAAGAGTCTTGCTCCTTTAGAGCCATTTCCTCTAAAATAAAATACCTCTTCTAGGTCATGACTTCTCGCATCATCAAGGCTACACTGGGCTATAGGAATGATACAGTTGTTTCTTACCTTTGAGGATACGAGTATGCATACAACACTTTCACAACAGGATTTGGCCGATTCTATACTTCTCGAACAGGCATGTGCTGGTAATCAGACTGCATTCGAGACACTTGTTTCGCGCTATCAGCCGCTGTTATACCGCTTTGTGCGAGCACGAGTAGGAAGCGAGCAAGCGTATGATGTTTTGCAGTTTGTCTGGTTTCAACTCTATCTGTCGATGTCCAAGCTCGCTAGCAATGCAACATCGCAACGCAGGGAAGCCTCACTCAAGCCCTGGCTCTTCCGTATCGCCTGGAACCGCTGCATCGACGAGCAACGCAAACACAAGCGACACCCCTGGACCTATTTTTCAGAAATAGAGCAGGAGTACGAAGAGGAAGGAGCCAAAGTACTCCCAGGATTTCTGGATTTGACACCGTTGCCCGAAGAAATCGCTGAGCATGAAGATGATGCTGCACATCTGCGCTCCGCCATTCAATCTCTGCCACCAAAATTTCGTCGTGTCGTGTGGCTACGGTATACAGAGGAACTGACCTTTGCAGAGATAGGGCACAAATTGCAGATTCCATCGACAACAGCGCAGACCTACTTCTACCGCGCCTGTGCTAAATTGCGCCTTACGCTGGCACCCCAGTACGCAACTGGATAACTGTGCTCTTTTTCGTAGTGTTCCACATTCGTAGAACGTTCCTTATATGACAAGATACACACAAGCAAGAAATGAGACAAGCCATGATTAACAATCCGAATTCATCAACACAGAATATTCCCAATGCTGATTTTCCTCCTCCACCACCGAGTAATCCTCGACGCAACCTGTGGGTCTGGATTCTCGCAATTGTAGCGGTCGTGCTCATCGCTGGCACCATCGCAGTTTTCGCGTTTCTTCGCCCTGGGACAAGCTCATCGTCTCAGACTAGCGCAACCGCGACAGCCACAACTGGCGGCACGACTCCTACCACGACCTCGGACACGCCCACTGCTACCTCTAGTTCGACAGGGGGCACTACAGGCGGCTCAGGAGGCACAACAGGAGGAGCCGCGATAACAGTATCGCAAGCTACAGCAACTGTTAGCACGTACTACGCGGACATCAACGCCAGAGCATACAGTCAAGCCTACAACATTTGGGGGAGTGCCTATCGTAAGACCACGTCATCCTATCAGTTCTACGTTGGATATGCTGATACACAGAGCGATAAACTACAACTCGGCACGGCGACGCAACTCTCTGATGGTACCGTGAAAGTGCCGGTTACGGTCACGGCAACCGTCTCCTCTTCTGGTGGTCCCGCCGTCAATACGTATCAGGGCTACTATATTGTTGGCTTAGAAGGTGGACAACCAAGATTGCTCAACGCGAATCTTCAGCTCACCAGTTCGAGCAATAACAGTGTGAAGCAAGCCGTCTCCCTGCTCGAACAGTATTACGCCGACATCAAAACCGGAGCGTACAGTGCGGCCTACGACATCTGGGGCAGTGCCTATCACAAGACCACATCTTCCTATCAGTTCGTGCATGGATTTGACAATACCAAGAGTACGTCGGTCTCCATTAACTCTGAAGGTGTGACACTCTTGAACGATGGCACGGTCAAGGTTCCTGTGACAATTACCTCGGTCACTAATAATGGATCGGGGAATGTGACGCATACCTATACAGGCTACTATATCATTGGAATAGAAAACGGGGCTTGGCACCTGTTGAGCGCAGACATTCATTAGAGTGTTACGCTTGTTGATATTGTCGTT